>CAIODE010000309.1 GCA_903856875.1 uncultured Burkholderiales bacterium | reverse complement strand
ATTCAGTCGGGCCAAGAAGTGGTGGTGGCTTGCACACAAGAGAAAAAACTTTTTTCAGAACTGGCCATTCAAACTGAAGGTGCGACATCGCCCATCAAGTTTGTCAACATTCGAGAAGCGGGTGGCTGGAGTCGCGATGCCCAAAACGCAAGCCCCAAGTTGGCAGCATTGCTTGCGGCTGCGCACTTGCCAGAGCCAGATCCTGTGCCCGCTGTACCTTTCAAAAGCGAAGGCCGCTTGCTGATCATTGGCCCCATTGACCAAGCCGAAAAAGCAGCGGCCTTGGTATTGGATGTTTTGCAAGTGGTGATCTTTTCTCAGGGTGCAGGTGAAGCCGGCGGCGCACAGACAAGGCATTACCCCGTCATTGCAGGGCACCTGCAAAAACTGACGGGATGGCTAGGTGCATTTGATGTGTCGTGGACCGAAAACAATCCCATCAATTTAGATTTGTGCACCCGCTGCAATGCCTGCGTGGAAGCTTGCCCAGAAAACGCCATTGGCCTGGACTATCAAATTGACATGAACGCGTGCAACTCAAGCCGCGCATGCGTGAAAGTTTGCCAAGCGGCTGGCGCCATTGATTTCAATCGTGTGCCTGCTGAGGCAACTGAAAAATTCGATTTGATTTTGGATCTCAGAGGCGCTGGCGCAACAGGCCCTGGTTTCTTGCAGCAAGCACCGCCTCAAGGCTATTTCAAGTGGGACGGCCAAGACCTGTCCACCCTGATCAAGTTGCGCGACATGGTGGGCGAGTTTGAAAAACCCAAGTTCTTTGCCTACAAACAAAAGCTGTGTGCGCACAGTCGCAACGAAACCGTGGGTTGCAACGCATGTGTTGACATCTGTTCAGCCGAGGCCATTTCTAGCGACAAGTCGCGGCAACAAATCAAAGTCAATCCCAACCTCTGTGTGGGATGCGGTGCTTGCACCACGGTGTGCCCCACAGGCGCACTCACCTACGCTTACCCCAAAGCGCAAGAGCAAGGTTTGAAAATCAAAACCTTGTTGTCCACCTATCACGCTGCAGGTGGAAAAGATGCCACGCTCTTGTTCCACAGCCAAGAGGCAGGGCAAGCATGCATCGAAGCATTGGGCCGTTCGTCTCAATTGAAATTGGCGCAGGGCATACCGGCCAATGTCATTCCCATGTCTTTATGGCACACAGCCAGTTTGGGCTTGGAAGTTTGGCTTACAGCCATTGCCTATGGCGCCAAACAAGTCTTGGTGCTCAACACCCACGAAGAAGCGCCACAATATGTGGAGGGCCTACAAGCGCAAATGGCAGTTGCCCAAAGTTTGCTGGCAGGCCTGGGCTACACGGGTGTGCATTTTCAAATCATCCAGGCCAAAAGTGCCATGGATTTGGATGCCAGTTTGCAAGCCAATTTGCAAGCGCAGAAAAAAGCATCTGCGCAAAGCAAACTTCCAACGCCTGCAGTATTCGCCAAATATGCGGTGGCTCCCGAGAAGCGCAGCACACTTGAACTGGCCTTAGACCACTTGAGTGAACATGCGCCTGCTGCATTGACTGACGCCAACAAAGCCATCGCATTGCCAAAGCCTTCACCCATGGGAAGTTTGAAAGTCAATGTCGACAAATGCACGTTGTGCTTGAGTTGTGTCAGTGCCTGCCCCGCCAGTGCTTTGCAAGACAACCCCGAATTGCCGCAACTTCGTTTCATTGAAAAGAATTGTGTTCAGTGCGGACTCTGTGCCACCACCTGCCCAGAAGACGCCATAGAGTTGGTGCCTCGTTTCTTGCGCACACCCGAGCGCAAGCAAGCGCAGGTGTTGAACCAATCGCAACCCTATGGCTGTGTGAAATGCGGCAAACCCTTTGGCACCTTGAAGGCCATTGAAGCCATGTTGGGAAAATTGGCAGGACACAGCATGTTTCAAGGTGCGGCCTTGGAGCGTCTCAAAATGTGTGGTGACTGCCGTGTGATTGACATTTATTCGAACACTGACGAAGCCAAAATTGCGAATATTCCGCCCAAGGGTTGAAGCCTTGAACGCCAGCTCAGAACTTTTTACCGAATCAAAACGCTATGACTTCTAACTTGCTATCTTCCTCAGCGCTAGACGAAGAAACCGCTCGCGCAGAAATTTATGGCTTGTTCGCCCAACTCTTCTACCAAGTACCCACGCCTGAATTGTTGGCACAGATGCGTGTGGCAGTGACCGACGCCCCTGTGGCAGGGGGCTTTCTGGAGGAGCCTTGGCGGCAAGTGGTGGCAGCTGCCCGTCAAAGCTCGGACGAAGAAATTGCCAATGAATACAACAACTTGTTTGGGGGCGTGGGTAAACCCGAGGTCTATTTGTATGCCTCGCATTACGTCAGCGGCTTCTTGAATGACAAACCGGTGGCCAGGTTGCGGGAAGATTTGGCCGCTTTGGGTTTGGAGCGTGACGACAGCATGTCAGAGACCGAAGACCATTTCGCCTGTTTGTGCGAAGTCATGCGCTATTTGATTGCAGGGGACGATGTGTCGGTCTCCAATTTGACCCATCAACAGACGTTTTTTGCCGCACACATTCAGCCTTGGGCGCAGGAGATGACAGAAGCCATTGCCAAACACCCCAAGGCGAAATTTTTTGGTGTTTTGGCAGAATTCACCCAGGCATTCCTTGGCATCGAGGCGCAAGGTTTTGACTTATTGACTTAGGCCAAAATTCCTAAGGGTTTTCCCATTGTTACCGGCTTGTAACCTGATACGATATCAAGCGTATGCAAAGCATTTCCTAAGCATCTTTCGAGGAAGCATTCATGAGTTCTCAAAACCCAAAATTATCACGCCGCACCCTGTTTGCAGGGGCCGGAACTGTTGGTGTTGTGGCAGCGGCCACCAGCCTTTTGCCTCAAGTCCAAGACTTGGCACCCCAAGTGCTGCCAAAAGCCAAGCCCGAGCGCGGTGGTGGCTACGAGCTCTCTGAGCACGTGAAGCGTTATTACAAGACCACCTTGGTCTAATCCCCTTTTTCTAACACTCACCTCTTCTGGAGAGTTTCATGTTGTTGACCAAAAAGAATTCTGGCACCGCAGGTGCTTCATCGTCACCGTTTGTGCACAGCTTGCGCCGCGGCCTGACTCAGGCATTGCCTACCTTAGATCGCCGCACCTTCTTGCGCCGCTCAGGTTTAGGTGTGGGTGTTGGCCTTGCCGCATCGCAACTGAGCTTGGTGAAAAAAGCCCAAGCAGGTATGGCGAACGGCAGTGCCATGGGTGCTGGCAAAGTGGAAGTCAAGCGCACCATTTGCACGCACTGCTCCGTGGGTTGCGCGGTAGATGCTGTCGTTGAAAACGGCGTATGGGTTCGTCAAGAGCCCGTGTTTGACTCCCCTATCAACTTGGGCGCTCACTGCGCCAAGGGTGCTGCGTTGCGCGAACACGGCCACGGCGAATACCGCCTGCGTTACCCCATGAAGCTGGTCAACGGCAAATACGAGCGTATCAGCTGGGATGTGGCCCTGAAAGAAATCACAGATCGAATGGCTGACCTGCGCAAAGCCAGCGGCCCCGACAGCGTTTACTTCATTGGCTCATCCAAGCACAACAACGAACAAGCGTATCTCATGCGCAAGTTTGTGAGCTTCTGGGGCACCAACAACACCGATCACCAAGCGCGTATTTGCCACTCCACCACCGTTGCCGGTGTGGCCAATACATGGGGCTACGGCGCCATGACCAATTCGTACAACGACATGCAAAACAGCAAGTGCGCCATGTACATTGGCTCCAACGCAGCTGAAGCCCACCCCGTCAGCATGTTGCACATGCTGCATGCCAAAGAAAACGGCTGCAAGATGATCGTGGTCGATCCACGCAACACACGCACGGCCGCCAGAGCTGACGAATTCGTTCGCATTCGCTCCGGTACCGACATCCCCTTCTTGTTTGGTTTGCTGTACCACATCTTCAAAAATGGATGGGAAGACAAAAAGTACATCAACGACCGTGTGTATGGCATGGATGCCGTCAAGGCCGACGTCATGGCCAAGTGGACACCCGACAAGGTGGAAGAAGCTTGCGGCGTGAAGGAAGAGCAAGTTTTCAAAGTGGCCAAGATGCTGCACGACAACAATCCAAGCACCGTGGTTTGGTGCATGGGCCAAACACAGCACACCATTGGCAACGCCATTGTTCGCGCTTCTTGCATCTTGCAATTGGCTTTGGGCAACGTTGGCAAATCCGGCGGCGGTACCAACATTTTTCGCGGTCACGACAATGTGCAAGGCGCCACTGACGTGGGCCCTAACCCCGATTCACTGCCTGGCTACTATGGCCTGGCTGAAGGTTCATGGAAGCACTTCGCCAAAGCTTGGGGCGTTGACTTCGAATGGATCAAAGGTCGTTATGCCAGCCCTGCCATGATGGGCAAGAACGGCATTACCGTGTCGCGTTGGATTGACGGCGTGCTCGAGAAAAACGAGTTGATTGACCAAGACAGCAATTTGCGCGGCGTGTT
>CAIODE010000308.1 GCA_903856875.1 uncultured Burkholderiales bacterium | reverse complement strand
TTGTTGGGTTGCCCCACCATGACGCCAGTTGCACCGTCTAGCACCATCTGGCAAGTGGCATTGCCATGAATGCCCATCTTGTGCTCCAAACCGCCGCAATAAATGCCATTGCGCTCACCCACGGAGCCGTCGGCCTTCACGTTGAATTTGGGCACCACAAACAAGCTGATGCCTTTGCTGCCCACTGGCGCATCGGGCAATCGCGCCAGCACCAAGTGAACAATGTTGGCCGCCAAGTCATGCTCGCCTGCGCTGATGAAAATCTTTTGGCCTGTGAGGCGGTAGGTGCCATCGGCTTGGGGTTCGGCCTTGGTGCGCAGCATGCCCAAATCGGTGCCGCAGTGGGGTTCGGTCAGGCACATGGTGCCGGTCCATTCGCCGCTGGTCAGTTTGGGCAAATACATGTCTTTTTGTTCTTTGGAGCCATGTGCTGACAAGCAAGCATGTGCACCATGCGACAGGCCGGGGTACATGGTCCAGGCTTGGTTGGCAGAGTTCAGCATTTCAAAGAAGCACTGATTCACCACAAAGGGCAAGCCTTGGCCGCCATATTCTTCTTGCGCGCTGAGTGCGGCCCAACCACCTTCCACATATTTTTCATAGGCTTGTTTAAAACCTGCAGGCGCCTTAACTTCATGCGTACCGCGATCCAATTTGCAGCCCTCTTCATCGCCAGACACATTCAAGGGGAACACCACTTCAGCCGCAAATTTACCGCCTTCTTCCAACACCGCATTGATGGTGTCAGCGTCGGTGTCAGCATGCTTGGGCATGGCCTTCAATTCATTTTCTAAATCGAGCAATTCATGCAATACGAATTGAAGATCACGCAGGGGTGGAACGTAGCTTGGCATGGTTTACTTTCAAAAAATTCAATACAAATTTAAGAGTTGAGTTAGGCAGAAATATCAAGCTTGATTTCGCGCCACAATTTCGGAAAAGCCTTTGCGGGCGCGATCTGCTGCACCGGGGTTGCGAAGGAATCTGGCTTCGTAATGCAGTGCCAAGATCAGGCCATGAATTTCAAATGCCACCTGCAAGGGGTCGGCCGTTGCGGTGAGATGTTTCTCGTCTTGCGCTTGTGCCACCGAGCGTTGCAAGGCGTTTTGCCAAGTGTTGACAGACGATGCCAGGGCATCGCGCACAGAGCCAGGCCGGTCATCAAACTCTACAGCGCCACTGATGTAAATGCAACCCGAATCAATTTCAGTGGTGGTACGTTGCATCCAGTTGTCAAACAAAGACTGCAAGTGGGGCAATCCTCGTGCACAACTAAGGGCAGGGTAGAAAACTTCGCTTTCGAATTGGTCGTGGTACTCGCGGATCACTGAAATTTGCAATTCTTCTCGAGAGCCGAAGTGGGCAAATACGCCCGACTTGCTCATGCCTGTGACTTCCGCCAAAGCGCCTATCGAGAGGCCTTCCAAACCAATTTGGCATGCCAAGCCCAAGGCCGCATTGACGATGGTGGCTTTGGTCTGACGACCTTTCATCAAGGTTCGCCCACTGCCATCGTCGATGGCTTGAGAGACCTGAGGGGCTTGAGGGACTTGAGAGAGAGATGTGATGTGTCTAACGGTCATGGTGTGCATGTCTTCAAAATAGAACGCTCGTGCTATTTTGCATGAAAATGAAAGGCTCAGCACAAAGAAAAAGCGAATCAGGGTTATTCCTGATTCGCCTGGTGTGCCGTTTTTTCAAACCGCAAGGGTCAAAACGCAGTCTTTTAAGCTGCGCGCTTGAAGGCTACAACCTTTTGTTTTTGTTCGCCCAAACCGGCAATGCCCACGTGCATGACGTCACCCTTTTTGAGGAACACGGGCGCTGGTTTACCGTCCTTCTTCACGCCCATGCCCACACCGGGCGGCGTTCCGGTGGTAATGACGTCACCGGGCTCGAGGGTCATGAACTGGCTGACGTAGCTGACCAATTTGGTCACCCCAAAAATCATGGTTTTGGTGGAGCCATCTTGCATGCGCTGGCCATTCAAGTCCATGTACATCTTGAGATTTTGCGGATTGGGCACTTCGTCTTTGGTGACCATCCAAGGGCCGATGGGGCCGAAGGTGTCGCAGCCCTTGCCCTTGTCCCAAGTGCCGCCCATTTCCAATTGGTAGGCGCGTTCGCTGACGTCATTGACGGTGCAGTAACCCGCCACATAGTCGAGGGCTTCTTTTTGTGACACATAACTTGCGCGCTTGCCAATCACAATGCCCAGTTCAACTTCCCAGTCTGATTTCAAAGAACCTTTGGGCAACATGACGTCATCGTCTGGGCCTTGAATGCAAGAAGTGGCCTTGATGAAAACAATCGGCTCTTTGGGAATAGGCATGTTGGCCTCAGCCGCGTGATCGGCGTAGTTCAAGCCAATGGCAATGAACTTTGGCACGTGCGACACAGGGCATCCCATGCGGGGTTTGCCTCTGACCAAGGGCAGCTTGTCAGTTTTAAGTTTGGCCAACTTGGCCAAGACTTTGTCGGACAACTGCTCAGGGCCGATGTCAGTGACCACGCCACTTAAGTCACGCAATTTGCCAGCGGCATCAATCAGGCCTGGTTTTTCTTTGCCGGGTTGGCCGTAACGCACGAGTTTCATGAGAACTTCCTTTGATGAATGATTCAGTAAAAATTAAGCAGGGAATGGGAGGCGCAGTGTTCAAAAATCTGATTGTGATCGAAATCGAATCAATAGGTTGAACGTCCGCCCGACAAATCAAAAACAGCGCCGGTTGAGAAAGAACAATCTTCTGTCAAAAGCCAAGTGATCATGGCCGCCACTTCTTCTGGCGTGCCAAAACGGCCCATGGGAATTTTAGACAACATGAACTGAATGTGCTCAGGGGTCATCTGATCGAAGATGGCCGTTTTCACAGCAGCCGGCGTAACGCAATTCACACGCACATTGCTGTTGGCCAACTCTTTGCCCAAGGATTTGGTGATGGCCATGACCGCCGCCTTGCTGGCACTGTAGGCGCTGGCATTGGGGTTGCCATCTTTGCCGGCCACAGAGGCAATGTTGACAATGCGGCCAGCCGGACGCTCTTTCAAATGCGGCGTCCATTCACGGCAGCAATAAAAAACACCATTGATGTTCACATCCATAACCTGTTGCCATGCTTCGACGGGGTAGTTTGCCACCGGCGTAACAGGGCCTGTAATGCCGGCGGAGTTGACCACCGCATCGACAAGACCGATTTTCAAAGTGGCCACGGTCGCGGCGACCACGGAGGCGTGTTGCGACACATCGACTTGCACACTGTGAACTGAGCCAGGGTGCTTCAAACTGGCAACGGCTTTAGCCATACCCGCCTCATCGCGATCCCACAAAGTAACGCTGCCGCCCGAGGCCAGCACACGTTCTGCAATGGCATAGCCCAAGCCTGTTGCACCGCCCGTGATGACCGCATGGCGGCCTTTCATGTCATATTGGTTCATGGATTTTGATCTATTCAGTGAAGTGAAAAAGTTGAACGAGCCGATTGTGATATGTTGGGTTTGTGTGGTTTGAAATGACTCTCACGACACATTAAATGGTCATGCCACCATCCACCATGTAAGCGTTGCCTGTTGCAAAAATGGCTTCATCTGAGGCCAAGAACACAATGATGGGCGCAATTTCATGGGCTTGCGCCAAACGTCCCATGGGCTGACGGGCAATGAAGTTTTTGCGGGCTTGAACGGGATCGGCTTCTGCATTGATGCGATCGTGCAAAGAGGGCGTTTCAACCGTGCCTGGGCAAATGGCATTGCAACGAATGCCTTGGGTCACATAGTCGGCGGCCACGCTTTTGGTGAGCCCAATGACGGCGGCTTTGGAGGCGCCATAAATGAACCGGTTGGGCAAGCCGCGCACGCTGGAGCACACGCTGGCCATGTTGATGATGCTGCCGCCACCTTGTTCTAGCATTTTGGGCAACACGGCTTGAATCATCCAAAACTGCGCACGCGCATTGAGACTGAAAGCAAAGTCCCAGTCTTTGTCGGTGGCTTGCAAAATGGTGCCGCCATGGACCACACCTGCGCAATTGAACAGGGCGTCGATGCGCGGAATGAGGGCCACTTGCTTGTGAATGTCGTCTTTGTTCATGACATCCAGCACTGCTGTGTGAACATTGGCAACGCCTGCATAGCTTTTGAGCAATTTAGGATTGACATCGGTGGCCCAAACTGTGGCGCCCTCAGCCGCCATGGCCAAGACCGCAGCGTGGCCAATGCCTTGGCCGGCCGCTGTCACCAAAATATTTTTGTTTTTAAGTCGCATTTTTGATCTCCAAATAAATCTTTTGCTGTATTTCAATGGCATCCCAATTCCAATCGATGCCTAAACCATTTGTGTCTGGGGGATAAGCAAAGCCATCTTGGACTTTCATGCGCGAGTGCGTGATGTCGTCCAGTTGAGGAATGTATTCCACCCAGGTGGCGTTGGGCACGCCGGCACACAAACTGACGTGCAATTCCATCAGAAAATGAGGACACACCGGCACATCAAATGTTTCGGCCAAATGCGCCGTTTTGAGCCAAGGTGTGATGCCGCCAATGCGGGCCACGTCGGGCTGCACCACACTGCAGGCAGCTTGCTCTAAATATTCGCGAAATTGCATGGGGTGGTACAAAGATTCGCCGACCGCCACAGGAATGGCGGTGTGCTCACGCAAATGCCGATGGCCGCTGATATCTTCTGCGGGCAAGGGCTCTTCCAGCCACGCTAAATCAAGTCCCTCAAAGGCTTTGGCGCGGCGTACCACTTCGGCACGGTGAAAGCCCTGGTTGGCATCGGTCATGATTTCAAAACCAGGCCCTACTGCATCACGCACGGCCGACAAGCGGGCGACATCCTCACTCACATGCGGTCTGCCAATTTTGATTTTGGCGCCTTTAAAGCCTTCGGCTTGTGCTTTAAGGGTTTGCTCGACCAGCACCTCAGGCGACAATTGCAACCAGCCTCCCTCGGTGGTGTAAACCGGTACCTTGCTTTGCGCGCCACCCAACAATTGCCACAGTGGCAAGGCTTGGCTTTTTGCGCGCCAATCCCACAATGCGGTGTCGATGCAGGCCAGCGCCAAACTGGTCATGGCACCCACTGCCGTGGCATGCGTGTGAAAAAACAAATCTTTCCAAATGGCTTCAATGTGAACTGGATTTTTGCCCAACAGCCGGGGCACCAAATGGTCTTTGAGCAAAGCCACCACAGAGCTGCCACCCGTGCCAATGGTGTAGGCGTAGCCGGAAGCTTCTATGCCGTCGCTGCAAACCAAGGTGAGCAAAATCGTTTCTTGGATGACAAACGATTGAATGGCGTCGGTGCGCTCAACCTTGGGCGGCAAGTTGACTTGACGCAAGTGAACGCGATCGATGGTGACTGAAGTCATGTGGGCGGAGAAATTGATTGAGAAGAGTTCGGGTTTGTGCGTATCAAAACAGACTTGACCCTCACTCCGGTTCCATGTGAAGATTGTGCAACTGGTCTGACCAATTGTCCAATTCACGTATTCCCTGACTCCTTCAACTCTCCACCATTTTCTTCAGAACCCAGCTTCTTTCATGTCAGACAGGTCCATCGAACCGCAAAGGCTTTACCGCCAAATTGCCAAACAAATCCAGATGCTCATTTCGTCGGGTGAATTTGCAGTGGGCTCACGTTTGCCTGCAGAGCGCGACTTGGCGGCCCAATTAAAGGTAAGCCGTCCTTCAGTGCGGGAGGCGCTCATTGCGCTGGAGGTGGAAGGTGTCATTGAGGTTCGTACAGGTTCAGGCATTTATGTCAAATCACTTGGCAAACGTGGCAATGCAAAGGCAAGCACGCACAATACGACACTTGAATGGGGCCCGCTTGAGGTCATGCGGGCACGGTTTTTAATTGAAGCCGAAATGGCGGCCTTGGCTGCAGAAAACGCCTCAGACAAAGACCTGAAGGCCATGAAGTTGGCCCTCAAGGGCATGCAAAAAGATGCCAAGGCGGGTCTCATACCTCGAGACCATGACATTGCATTTCACATGGCCATAGCCAACGCATGCGCCAACAGTGTCATGCTGGACACCTTAGACCTTTACCTGCAGGCCAGAACAGGCCACTTGTTTGAACGCTTGGGTGATTACTTTGAATCACCCGCTTCTTGGGTTGCCGCCATTTCGGAGCACGAAGCCGTCCTTCAAGCCATTGACACGCACGACGCACAAGGCGCCCGCAAAGCCATGCACAAGCATTTGCGACAAGCCTACAAACGATTCAGCGCTAGCTGGCGAAGCGCACCCTCCCGATCTTAGTTTTTCGCCAGCAACTCAAATTTTCATCTAACCACAAGGAGACATCATGACCACCAAACGAAATGCATTGAAATCGCTCGCTACGGCCAGCGTCATTGCTCTGGGCCTTTTAGGCGCCATGGGCAGCGGCGTTGCGCAAGCGCAAACCAAA
Source organism: uncultured Burkholderiales bacterium (assembly GCA_903856875.1). GTDB lineage: Bacteria > Pseudomonadota > Gammaproteobacteria > Burkholderiales > Burkholderiaceae_C > Limnohabitans_A. The sequence goes on along the minus strand of CAIODE010000308.1, from coordinate 2,210 downwards.
TTGAAATGGGCACACGTTTACGAATCTTCTGAGCCCTTTCACACCTCTTCGGTGTGGGCCGCAGAAGAATTCAAAAAACGCACCAACGGCAAGTTTGAAATTCAAGTCTTCCCGGCCTCCAGCTTGGGCAAAGAAAGCGACATCAACCAAGGCCTGCAACTGGGCACGGTGGACATCATCTTGACCGGTGCTTCATTTGCCGCTAACGCATTTCCACGCTTGGCGGTGAACTACTACCCCTTCACATTTCGTGATGCAGACCATGTCCTGAAATATGGCAAGAGCGATATTTTCATGGAGTTGGCAGAGGGCTACAAAAAAGCCACCAATGGCAACACCATCACAGCCATGACTTACTATGGCGTGCGCCACTCCACCAGCAACAAGCCTTTCAAAAATTGTGACGAGATGAAGGGCCTGAAAATGCGCGTACCTGACGCACCAGCCTACACTGCATTGCCTAGGGCTTGCGGCGCCAACCCCACCCCAATTGCTTTTGCCGAAGTTTATTTGGCATTGCAAAACGGCACAGTGGACGCACAAGAAAACCCACTGCCCACCATTGAAGCCAAGAAGTTTTATGAAGTGCAAAAGCACATCATCCTGACCGGCCACATTGCCGACGCATTGCTCACCGTGGTGGCTCCTGGCGCCTTGAGCAAAATGACCCCTGCTGAGCAAAAAATCTTGAGCGAAGTCACGCAAGAAGCAGCGGAAAGAGCCAGCGCTCAAATCCGCAAACGTGAGGTTGAGCTGGTCGAAGAATTCAAGAAGAAAGGCATCAACATCATCACTGTCGACCGCAATGAATTTCAGCAGCGCGTCCTCAAAGCGATTGACTTTCCTTCTATGAAATTAGACAAGAAAGACTGGGACCGTGTGGTTTCCATCAAGTAAGACACATGTCCACCATTGACGACATGCCCCGTGTGATGGGCGAAGACGGAGAGTTCCACGCGCAAGACGAAGCGGTGGACCTCTCCGGCACACCGGTTGAAGCCTGGGTTGCACTGGGCTTTTTTTGGCTTTTGGCTGCCACGGTTTTCTACCAATTTTTCACCCGCTATGTGCTGAACAATTCAGCCTCGTGGACCGAGGAAATTGCTCGCTACTTGCTGATTGCCACCGTGTTCACGGGCGCCACCATCGGGGTGGCCAAGAACAACCACATCCAAGTCGATTTTTTCTACCGCTTCATGCCGCGCTGGCTCAGCCGTTCCATGAGTCTGACTGTCGATGTGATGCGTGTGGCTTTCTTTGCAACAGCCAGTTTTTTGACCGTGCAAATGATGGACAAACTGGGCAACTCCAAAATGACCATCGTCGACTTGCCCATGAACTGGGTGTATGGCGTGTGTTTGTTTGGCTTTATCGCCATGGGCCTGCGAGCTGTTTGGGTTTTGAAAATTCACTGGCAACGCGGTTACACCGTTTTAGAGCGTCCCGAATCTGTCATGAGCGACCGCTGATAAAGCGCTTTAACCTTTAAGGCTTGCATGTTGAAAATTATCTTTTTGTTACTCATGAGCGGCGGCGTACCGGTGGCCATTGCCATGGCTGGCGCCTCGCTCATCTACCTGTTTACCAACAACAGTTCGCCCCCGCTTGTGGTCATTCACCGCATGATTTCGGGCATCGACAGCTTTCCCCTCTTGGCTGTACCCTTCTTCATTTTGGCTGGCAATTTGATGAACAACGCGGGCATCACCAACCGCATCTACAACTACGCTTTGGCCTTGGTCGGTTGGCTCAAAGGCGGCCTAGGCCATGTCAATGTGGTGGGCTCGGTGGTGTTTGCCGGCATGAGTGGCACCGCTATCGCTGACGCCGCGGGCTTGGGTACGATCGAAATCAAAGCCATGAAAGACCATGGCTACACCACTGAATTTGCAGTGGGCGTAACAGCAGCATCGGCTACCTTGGGGCCTATCATTCCGCCGAGCTTGCCCTTTGTGATCTACGGCATGATGGCCAATGTGTCGGTGGGCTCTTTGTTCTTGGCTGGCATCTTGCCCGGCGTGATGATGGCCATTTTGATGATGGTCACCGTGGCTTACTTTGCCCATAAAAACAATTGGGGTTCGGACGCGAAATTCAGTTGGCCGCGCTTGCTCAAAGCACTGGCCGAGACCGCGGTGGTGGCGGGCTGGCCCTTGTTGGTGTGGTGGCTGATTCAAGGCCTTGGCCTGCACCCGCAGTGGACGGTGTTG
>CAIODE010000307.1 GCA_903856875.1 uncultured Burkholderiales bacterium | reverse complement strand
GAAGTCACTGCGCAAAAGATGGGGAAAACGGTGGCAGAAATTCGCGCACTGCAACAATCGCAGGTGCCGGCTGGCCGTTACGGAACACCGCAAGAATTTGGATCGCTGTGTGCGTACATTTGTAGTCTTCAGGCTTCTTACATCACAGGTCAAAACTTTTTGACCGACGGTGGAGCCTATCCCGGCACGTATTGATTCAGCGCCTAGAAGAAACCAAGATGCCACTCACGATGAGGCCAAAAGCCACACCGTGATAAATCTGGGGCAGGTCGCCTAAGAACACAGTCGACATGATGGCGGCAAACAGCGGAGTGAGGTTGGAAAAGAAGCCCGCTACCGCTGGCCCTGCAGTTTGCACGCCCAAGCCCCAGCATCTGTAGGCAAGTACAGCAGGGCCGATGGCTACAAAGGCAAGCGCGGCATACAGGGGTGGCCCCCAAGTAATGTGCGCATCGGTTAAGGCCCACTCAGCGCCTGTAAACATGCCAGCCCAGCCCAAGCCAAATACCACTTGCGCCATGAGGAACACGGCCCAATTGCTTCGAATCTCGTCGGGTTCGTTGCGCTGCGATAGGAGCCAGCTGTAAAGGGCCCAGCAGGCGGTGGCCAGCAAAATATAAATGTCGCCTACTACAAAGCTCACTTGCAGCAGTTGCTCTGCATCGCCGCGCGACAAAACCACCAAAACACCTGCAATGGAAAGCCCTGCGCCCAGCCACTGAGCACGCCTCACGGGCGTCTTAAAAAGCAAGGCGCCAATGGCCAGCATGAACACGGGGGTGCTGGCAGCCACCAAGGTCACGTTGAGTGGGGTGGAGGTTTGCAATGCCAGATATTGCAGCGCGTTGTAGCAACCCACTCCCAACAAGCTCAGCAAAGCAAACCTGCGCCAGTGCGGCCACAAAACACTTTGTGGTTTGAGCAAGTGCCAAGCCAAGGGAAGCAGTATGAAAAAGGCAATCACCCAGCGCAAAAAATTGAGGGTGATGGGCGGTACCAAATCACTGACCAATCGGCCCACCACGGCATTGCCCGCCCAAAGCAGAGGCGGAACGGTGAGCATGAGCGCTGTGGCGGGTGAGAGTTTTTGTGTCATGCCCGTGACTTTAACGGCAACACAAGGGCTGTGTTGTCACGCAGGGTCATTCAATTCGTGGCAAAGTAGCGTTCGATGTGATTTTGGCTCACGCTCAATCACACCTCAATTTTCATTTTCTAGGAGAAACGCATGAGCTTAGCTGTCCAAATCGACCAAAACGGTGGCCCAGAACAACTTAAATTGGTTGACGTTACAGTGGGCCAGCCGGGCCCTGGCGAAATCCGCATTCGCCACAAAGCCATTGGCTTGAATTTCATTGATGTGTACCAGCGCAGCGGTTTGTACACCTTGCCCATGCCTTTGAAGTTGGGCATGGAAGCTTCAGGCGTTGTGGAGGCGGTAGGCGAGGGCGTGACGCACCTCAAGGTGGGCGATCGTGCGGCCTATGCCAGCCAACCCCCAGGCAGCTACTGCGAAGAGCGTGTCATGCCCGCCAAGTGCGTTTGTAAACTGCCCGACGACATATCTTTTGAAACTGGCGCCGCCATGATGCTCAAGGGCCTCACAGCTCAGTACTTGCTTTTAAAAACACGGCCCGTTGAAGGCTTGCAAGCCGGCGACCATGTGTTGTTCCACGCAGCCGCGGGTGGTGTGGGTCTCATTGCTTGCCAATGGGCCAAGGCCCTGGGTTTTCGCATGATTGGCACGGCAGGTTCAGATGAAAAATGCAAACTTGCCTTGGCCAATGGCGCTGAATACTGCATCAACTACAGCACCGATGATTTCTTGCCCCGCGTGAAAGAAATCACCGGTGGCAAAGGTGTGAAAGTGGTTTACGACTCGGTGGGCAAAGACACTTGGGACAAATCACTCGAATGCTTGCGCCCCTTGGGCTTGATGGCCAGTTTTGGCAATGCCTCAGGCGCAGTGGCACCCTTCGCACCAGGCATGTTGGGCGCAAAGGGTTCTTTATACGTACTCTCACTCAATTTTCCAGTCACTTCAAGTTTAATTCCCAACCCTTTAACAATTGGATTAACAGTGTCATAACAACGCACCGCATCAGAGGTATGGATTTGTTCAATGTTATATACCTGATAAATTGAAAGTAATCTCTTTGCTTGATTTTGTCCAAGTGAATCAAGTGGGCGATCATCATCATCGCCTTGCCATTCATCTCTGGTAATTGCCTTTGCATGGCGAAGAAGAATAAATGGCATTGTGTCAATATCTAACTTTACAAATTGCGCGAGAATCTTTTTATCAGTTTCAAGAGTTAGTAATTCTTTAACTTTTTTAACTTCAACCCACGTTAATTGATCCACCTCAGAGTTTGGCTTGAAATCATTTTCGCTGATTGCCTTGGCCGCCCAGAATGAAACCTGTTTTTTCCCATCTGGTGTTAAATACTCAATGTCTCCCAAAAAAGGGCCGAACTCTGTT
>CAIODE010000306.1 GCA_903856875.1 uncultured Burkholderiales bacterium | reverse complement strand
TGTAGCTATTGATTGAGAAGCCGTTGCTGGCATCAGGATGAAGTTTCATGCTTGGGAGTTTCTTAAAAATGGCCAGTTCTGTGGTCAAATTATAGGTTTTCCCAAGCGACAACACCCCTCGGAGGGATTTTGAAAACTATCCAAAAATCAGCCAAGCTTGCCAACGTTTGTTATGACATTCGCGGACCCATCATGGACCGCGCCAGACAAATGGAGGAAGAGGGCCACAAAATCATCAAGCTCAACATTGGCAATTTGGCCGTGTTTGGTTTCGATGCGCCTGAGGAAATTCAACAGGACATGATTCGAAACCTGCCCAATTCTGCAGGTTATTCCGACAGCAAAGGAATTTTCGGTGCTCGCAAGGCCGTCATGCACGAGACCCAAAAGCAGGGCATCAAGGGCGTGACGCTGGATGATATCTATTTGGGCAATGGCGCCAGCGAATTGATCGTGATGGCCACCAATGCCTTGCTAGACAACGGCGACGAACTTTTGTTGCCAGCACCCGACTATCCGTTATGGACAGCGGCGGCCAGTTTGTCGGGCGGAACGCCTGTGCATTATGTGTGCGATGAAGACAAAGGATGGACGCCAAATTTAGACGACATTCGAGCCAAAATCACGTCGAATACCAAGGGCATTGTGGTGATCAATCCCAACAATCCCACGGGTGCTTTGTACTCAGATGAGATTCTCAATGGCATTGTGGAAATTGCCAGAACCCACGGCTTGGTCATTTTTGCCGACGAGGTTTACGATAAAGTTTTGTACGATGGTTTGAAGCACACACCCATTGCCAGTTTGAGCCAAGATGTATTGACGCTCACCTTCAACTCTTTGTCCAAGAGTTATCGCTCATGCGGGTACCGGGCAGGCTGGATGATTGTCACTGGCGACAAGCGACCTGCACAAGATTACATTGAAGGCTTGAACATGTTGTCCAACATGCGCCTTTGCGCCAACGTACCGGGCCAGTGGGCCATTCAAACCGCCTTGGGCGGCCATCAAAGCATCAATGAGTTGGTCAACGAAGGCGGCCGTTTGCGCAAGCAGCGCGACTTGGCTTATGAACTCATCAACGCCATTCCTGGCGTGTCCTGCGTCAAACCTCAAGCAGCGCTTTACATGTTTCCAAAGCTCGACCCCAAAATTTACCCCATCAAGGACGACCAGCAATTCTTTCTTGAAGTTTTGCAAGAAACCAAAGTCATGTTGGTTCAGGGCACGGGCTTTAATTGGTCAGCACCAGACCATTTCCGAATTGTGTTCTTGCCCCATTTGGACGATTTGCGCGAGGCCATTGACCGCATGGCCAAGTTTTTAGAAAAAGCGCGTCAGCGTTTTGGTACAGCCGTTTAAGCGAGTAAACAATGAAACCGATACAAGTTGGCCTGTTAGGAATGGGCACTGTCGGCAGTGGCACATTCAATGTGTTGCTGCGCAATCAAGAAGAAATCAAACGCCGTGCTGGACGTGCCATTGAAATTAGCATGGTGGCCGATTTGGATGTTGCCAAAGCCCAAGCTTTGTGTGGCACCCATGTCAAAGTGGTCAGTGATGCGCGCCAAGTCATTGCCAACCCCGACATCGACATTGTGGTGGAGCTGATTGGTGGCTACGGCATTGCCAAAGCGCTGGTGCTAGAAGCTATTGCGGCTGGCAAACATGTGGTCACTGCCAACAAGGCTTTGTTGGCAGTTCACGGTACCGAGATTTTTGCAGCAGCCCACGCCAAAGGCGTGATGGTGGCATTTGAAGCCGCTGTTGCGGGTGGCATTCCCATCATCAAAGCACTGCGTGAAGGCTTAACCGCCAACAGAATTCAATGGGTCGCTGGCATCATCAATGGCACCACCAATTTCATTCTGTCCGAAATGCGTGAAAAAGGTTTGGACTTTGATGTGGTCCTCCAAGAGGCTCAGCGATTGGGTTATGCCGAGACCGACCCCACCTTCGACATTGAAGGTGTGGACGCGGCACACAAAGTCACCCTCATGAGTGCTTTGGCTTTTGGCGTACCTGTTCAATTTGACCAGGCCTACATCGAAGGCATTACCAAGCTGGGATCCGCCGACATTAAATACGCCGAGCAGTTGGGCTA
>CAIODE010000305.1 GCA_903856875.1 uncultured Burkholderiales bacterium | reverse complement strand
GTAGCGCCCATGATGGATTGGACCGATCGGCATTGCCGATTTTTCCATCGCCTGCTGACGCAGCACCCCATGTTGTACACCGAGATGGTCACCACCGGTGCCATTCGCCACGGCAGTGTTGAGCGTCACCTTCGCTTTAATTCTGAAGAGCATCCGGTCGCCTTGCAATTGGGCGGCAGTGACGCCGCCGATTTGGCCTATGCTGCCAAGTTGGGTGAGCAGTGGGGCTACAACGAAATCAATCTCAATTGCGGTTGCCCCAGCGACCGTGTGCAGCGCGGTGCTTTTGGCGCTTGTCTGATGAATGAGCCAAAGTTGGTGGCCGATGGTGTGAAGGCCATGGTCGACGTCGTGTCTGTGCCCGTCACCGTCAAGCATCGCATTGGCATTGACCAAATTGAAAGCTACGACTTTGTGCGCGACTTTGTTGGCACTGTGAAAGAAGCGGGCTGCAATGTGTTCACTGTGCATGCGCGCAATGCATGGCTGAACGGCTTGTCGCCCAAAGAGAATCGCGAGATTCCGCCTTTGCGATATGAACTGGCGTATCAGCTGAAAAAAGATTTTCCTCAACTCACCATTGCCATCAACGGTGGTATTCAAACCAACGATCAGATCGCCGAACATCTCAAAGAAGTCGACGGGGTCATGATTGGCCGTGAGGCTTATTACAACCCTTGGCTCTTAACCACATGGGATGAGCAGTTTTTCAATGCACCTGCTTCAGTCATGACACGAGAAACGGTTGAAGAAGCCATGGTGTCTTACATGGAGCGAGCGTTTAAAGAAGACGGCTGTCCTTGGTATGCCATTGCACGTCATATGCTGGGGCTTTACCATGGTCAGCGAGGAGGACGTTTGTGGCGCCAAGTTTGGAGCAATCACAAGCTCAAACCTCAGCCGCCTCGTGAGGTGATGGCCATTGCGCGTGAGGCGCTGGCCAGAGGCGCTGAAGTGCCTGCTTAAGGCAATGCGGGCCGATCATGGGAGCCTTGTCAATTTAACTTAGATAGGGCTAGCACTCGCAGCCATTAAGCCATTGGCAAAGTGCTCTTGCATGCGAGCTGCCGTGGCCACAGGATCTTTCGCATTCAGAGCCGCCATGATGGCCTGGTGCTCAGTCAGCGATTCCTTGATGCGTCCTGTTTTAAACAATGAGTTGTGACGGTTAAGCTTCATGACTTTGCGCAAGTCGGCCACCATTTGATCTCGCCATTTGTTTTGCGCCAACTCTAGCAAGCACATGTGAAAAGCTTCGTTCACTTCAAAAAACTTGTCATGCTTTTCTTTGCCTGGCTTGCCAGCTGCTTCCAAATCAGAATGAAGAGACTGAAGCTTTTTCAAATCTGAAGGGGAGGCTGTTTGCGCCACAACGGCGGCTGCATCGCTTTCTAAAAGGCTTAGCAAGTGATAGACATCCCGCAGGTCTTTTTCAGAAACCTCGGTCACATAGGCACCGCGCCGCACCTTCATGGTGATCAAGCCTTCTGCTGCTAAAACCTTCAAGGCTTCCCGAAGGGGTGTTCTGCTGATACCGTAAGCCTTGGCAATTTGCAGCTCGTCAATCCAGCTGCCAGGTTCTAGCTCTCGGCTGAAGATGCGCTGCCGAATGAGTTCAGCCACCTCTTCATACAGGGCTCTGGGGGCTAAAGATTTTGCGGCAGAAAGGGCGGACATGTTCAAATAAGGTAGTCAAAAGATGCCAATTAGGGCAT
>CAIODE010000304.1 GCA_903856875.1 uncultured Burkholderiales bacterium | reverse complement strand
TCAACATCACTGGGGTTTCTGCCCAATTGTTGGAATGAGCTCAAAAGGTAATCAATTTCGTCTTCTGCCAAGGCCAGACCAAATTCTTGGTTGGCTTTCACCAAGGCTTCGCGGCCCCCAACAAGCACATCCACATGCAAAAGTGTTTGGGCCTGCAATTCGGTGAAAAGAGCCAGCGCGTCTTCTCGTTTCGCAAGAATGGATTCCGTCATTCTGTCGTGCAACAAGTCTGACAATTTCAAGAGCGTGTCCGCCGAAACAGATTTGGCTGCTGAAGCATTTTTAAAATGCAATGAGTACACAAGCAAGCGTTCAATTCGGCGAACCATCAACCCACAGTTGTGCGCAATGTCAGTGGCTTTGGAGGCCCAAGGCGAAACAGTACCAAGACGTGGCGATACAAAAATTTGAATGGCTGCAGAAGGATTCGAAGAAGGCGGCGTGTTAAGCGGTTCACCGTAGGTAAGAAGCTCAGACAAGACCGACTTTTGCGCAGTATCAAAGCTTGAAGTACTTGCAACCAAATGCAAATACTGGCCCGTCAGCGCCTTGATTTCAGGGCAATGAGCCTGCAATCGGGGTAACAATTGCTGGATGCGAAAATCGCTGAGGGCGTTACCGCCTTCCAATATAAGTGTTTGCAGGGTCACAGGGTGGCCTTGAGGGCAATAGGGAAAAGTGTCTCAAATACCGCTGACTGGGGCAATGAACGAAGGATTATTTTAACCGCTGGCGGTGCACATTTCTGCAAAGTTGGACGGAGGATGGGATAATCATTCCCCATGACAATCACCCTTAAAGACAATGATGGCGCCACCGGCATGCGTGTGGCGGGCAGGCTAGCTTCTGAAGTACTCGACTATTTGACGCCCTTTGTAAAGCCTGGCGTCACGACCAACGAATTGGACAAGCTGGCCCACGATTTCATGGTCGATGTTCAAGGCACCATTCCGGCTCCCCTCAATTACCAGCCGCCGGGTTATGCACCCTACCCCAAGTCCATCTGCACCTCTATCAACCATCAGGTTTGCCACGGCATTCCCAATGACAAGGTGCTCAAAAAAGGCGATATCGTCAACATCGACATCACCGTGATCAAAGACGGTTGGCATGGTGATACCAGTCGCATGTTCATTGTGGGTGAAGCCTCCATTGCAGCCAAGCGTCTTTGCGCAGTGACCTACGAGGCCATGTGGCACGGCATTGAACAGGTTAAGCCCGGTGCTCGTCTTGGCGATATTGGATGGGCCATCCAAAAGTTCGCAGAGAACTTAGGCTTTTCCATTGTTCGAGAATTTTGCGGCCATGGCATTGGTCGGGTCTTTCACGAAGAACCACAAGTTTTGCATTATGGGAAACCTGGCACCTTGGACGAACTCAAAGTGGGTATGACTTTCACCATTGAGCCCATGATCAATGCAGGCAAGCGGGACATTAAAGAAATGGGCGATGGTTGGACCATCGTGACCAAAGACAGAAGTTTGTCCGCTCAATGGGAACATACCATTTTGGTCACCGAGATCGGCTACGAAGTGCTCACACTTTCAGCCGGAAGTCCGCCCATCCCTGAGTTTGTCAAAGGTTAAAGCATGACCGACTTGTCGGCATTGAGAGATAAATACCGGCAGGAAAAGCAGACCCTTTGGTCGCACATTGCCAAAAAAACAGCCAATGGTCGAGGGCTCAAACCCACATTGATTCGCCTTGCCAAACTGGCAGACAAACTGCTTATACAGCTGTGGCGCAATGCTGGTTTTGAGGATGGTGAGGCATTGATTGCCGTTGGCGGCTTCGGCCGCGGCGAGTTATTTCCGTCTTCCGACGTTGACGTCTTGGTGTTGTTGCCCGACAGTGTCATTGCAGAAGAATCGCCCGTTCTGAAAGCCAAGTTGGAAGTCTTCATTGGCAGTTGTTGGGACAGTGGCCTTGAAATCGGCTCGAGTGTTCGCACCCTGAAAGATTGCATCGACGAGTCCGAAAAAGACATCACGGTTAAAACATCGCTGCTTGAAAGTCGACTGCTCGCGGGCAGTCATGCGCTGTTCCAGCAGTTTCAGCAAACCTACCAAGAGGCCATGGACCCGCACGCATTTTTTGTGGCCAAAACCCTTGAACTGAATCAACGTCACAACAAGTTTGAAAATACCCCCTACTCTCTTGAACCCAATTGCAAAGAGTCACCCGGTGGCCTCAGAGATCTTCAAATTATTTTATGGGTTGCAAGAGCAGCAGGCTTGGGCCACACGTGGGACGATTTGGCAGCAAAAGGCTTGACCACGCAGTTAGAAGTGAAGCAAATTAAACGCAACGAAGCTGTGCTCAGCCTCATTCGGGCACGACTTCATTTGCTGGCCAAGCGGCGAGAAGATCGCTTGGTGTTTGATTTACAACACGCCTTGGCAAAAGCCTTTGGCTACAAAGCGCAAAGCACACCCGATGGCAAACACAAGCAAAGAGCCAGCGAAGTCTTGATGCGCCAGTATTACTGGGCGGCCAAAGCAGTCACTCAATTGAATCAAATTCTGCTTTTGAACATTGAAGAATATTTGCAAAAACAACGGGGTGATCTTCGAATTGAGGTGCGCAAACTCAACGAAAATTTTTTAGAAATCAACGGCCTCCTAGAAGTAGCTCAAGACGACCTTTACCAAAAACACCCTCATGCCATCTTAGAAACATTTTTGCTTTACCAGCAGACGCGGGGTGTCAAGGGGCTGTCGGCTAAAACACTTCGTGCCCTTTACAACGTTAGGGGGGTGATGGATGCCAACTTTAGGCGTGACCCTGTCAATCGAGCCACCTTCTTAAAAATACTTCAGGAAGGCGAAGGCATTACACATGCCTTGCGCTTGATGAATCAGACGTCAGTTCTTGGGCGCTACTTGTGGGTGTTCAGAAACATTGTGGGGCAAATGCAGCACGACCTGTTTCACGTTTACACGGTTGATCAGCACATCCTGATGGTCCTAAGAAACGTGCGGCGCTTCTTCATTGCTGATCACGCACACGAATACCCTTTTTGCTCTCAGCTGGCAGCCGGTTGGGACAAGCCATTTATTCTTTACACGGCCGCTTTGTTCCATGACATTGCCAAGGGTCGTGGTGGCGACCATTCAAAACTGGGTGTTCTAGAAGTCAAGCGATTTTGTCGACAGCATGGCATTGGATCGGACGATACCAAGCTCATCGCGTTTTTGGTGGGCGAACATTTGATGATGAGTCATGTGGCACAAAAGGAAGATCTCAGCGACCCTGACGTGATCGCAGCATTTGCCAAACGTGTTGGCAATGAACGTCGACTGACTGCTTTGTACCTCCTGACCGTTGCAGACATTCGCGGTACAAGCCCCAAAGTTTGGAATGCTTGGAAAGGGAAACTTCTAGAAGACCTTTACAAGTTCACATTGCGCATGTTGGGAGGAAGAGCCCCAGATGCCAGCGCAGAAGTTGAATCTCGAAAACGCGAAGCGCTGGTCGAGTTGGCAAGACATTCCGAGCCCCATGATGGCCAAAAAGCATTGTGGGACACCTTGGATATCGGCTATTTCATGCGACACGATGCCAGTGAAATTGCGTGGCATGCAAGACAACTTTCAAGGTACCTCTCTCCAGCTGATGTGGCTCCTGTTTCCACATTGAATGGCAAATGCGTTGTGCGGGCTAGAATTTCGCCTTTGGGCGAAGGTCTGCAAGTCTTGGTCTACACAGAAGATCAAACAGATTTATTTGCTCGCATCTGTGGTTATTT
>CAIODE010000303.1 GCA_903856875.1 uncultured Burkholderiales bacterium | reverse complement strand
GACTTCATCGTTTTCATGCACGGCATTCATGGCAGCGATCACCACATGCTGGCCTTTGTGCAGTCGGAGGGCCCGGGCTTGCATCATCTCAGTTGGGACGTTGCACAGTTGGAAGATGTGGGCTTGGGCATGGCCCAAATGCTAGAGGCTGGTTATACAAAGGGCTGGGGCGTGGGCAGGCATGTGCTGGGCTCCAACTATTTCTTTTATTCCAGAGACCCTTGGGGCAGCTACAGCGAATTTTCGTTTGACATTGACTTTGTGCCTGCCGAACACGATTGGGCCACAGGCAACTACCCACAACACGACTCCTTCTATTTGTGGGGGCCTGCGGTACCGGAAGAGTTTGTGATCAATTACGAAGCGACTTCCGCCAAGCTGTAAGCCAGCCGTCTTAAGCCAGCCGTTTACAAAACTTCATAGACCTCATAAATAGGACCCGTGCTTTCACGTCGGCCCGTGCCAACGCCAATGATGCGATTGAGCCAAGCGTACTTGGTACTTGAGGTTTCAAAGATGGGCGTCATGCGAAAGTAATACAAGGCGGGATCAACGGGCTCACCCTTGTTGAGTTTGTCCATCACTTCCTTCGGGCCATGTCTTAAGCCGCGGTAAGACATGTAGATGTATTCGCCATCGTCTGTGAGCAAAGTTAAACGCACGTCTAGTGTGAGCACTTGATCGGGCCGCATGAGCAACCAATCGCCCCCTGGGGCTTGCACCACAGTGCCCTTCATGCGGTCGCCAGAAAACTCTCCGCCACTGACTTGGGCAATTTTGCGACCTCCCATGGGCGTTTGTCCCAAATCGATGATGCTGGGGACGGATAATTTGATGCTGAAAAGATGGCGTGTTTGGATCATTGGGGCTCCTTCGTGAAATTAAGCTTCTGATTTGCGTTTCAAAATTTGTTTGAGATTGATATTGGGTGACAGCACCACCACCATGGCGATCAAGATCAAAATCAGTGCAGAGACATCGGGGATGGTGACAGCCTCGCCCAGGACCAATGCGCCGCCGGTCACACCAAACACGGGCACCAGCATGATGGAGAGGCCGCTAGAGACGGCAGACAGCTTTCTGGCAACATGAAACCAAGCAACATAGCTGACTGCAAATGTGACTACGCCGCCATACAGAATGGCCAGCCATTGCAGTAAATTGGGCCAAGCCCATTGCTCTGTTTCAAATGCAACAGTAATGCCAAAGAAGAATACAAAAGCGATGAACAAGGCCCAAAAGGTGAGGGCCACGCCATGAAGGGCAAGCTTTGCATTTTTCATCATGGCATTGCCAGTGCCCCATATGACCGCTGCCACCAGCATGACGCCCACTCCGAGGGGGTGATTACCCCATTGCTGCCGACTGCCCCAAGCCAGTAGCAAAGCAGCTGTCATGGCCAAAACAATGCTGAAAAGTGATCGAGCATTGATTTTTTCTTTGTAGAGCAAGGCACTGGCCAGCAAAGCCCAAACAGGCATGGTGTAGCCAATGATGGCGGCGCGACCAGAGTTGAGCATGCTGACACCATAGATCATGGGCAGGTGCCACCCCACCATGTTGAACATGCTCAATTTAAAAACGGGCCATCTTTCTGTGCTGATCACAGCCAAAGAAATACCTTTGAAATACGCGTACAAACCCAGCGAAATAAAACCAACAATGAAAGTGAAAGCCCTGAACGCCGAAGGCGGATAGCTGTTGACCACGTATTTCATGATGGGGTAGTTCATGCCCCATGAAACCGTCACAATGAGACCCATGAGTAAATCTGTGGCGTTGACTTTAGCCGGCTCTGAGGCTTGAATGGACATTGTGGGTTGAATTCAATATGCTTTGCGTAGCGACCGACTGTAAACTTATTTTGACCTTTTGGAAATGAAAGAGCAGATAGCCATGACGCGAAAATTTGTAGACCTCTCCATCTTTCTTGAAAACGATGTGATAAGTGACCCGCCTGCGTTTGCGCCCAAAATTGAATATTTCACACACGAAAATTCATTCGAACAAATTGCGCCTTTTTTTCCAGGACTGAAAAAAGAAGACCTGCCTGATGGCGAAGGATGGGCTGTTGAAACCGTGCAACTCTCTACGCACAACGGCACGCATTTGGATGCGCCTTACCACTTTCATTCCACCATGGACAATGCCTTGGGTGACAAGAAACCGGCCATTGCCATTCACGATGTTCCGCTGGAGTGGTGCTTTCAGCCTGGGGTGAAGCTAGATTTCAGACATTTTGCAGATGGCTATGTGGTCACAGCCCAGGACGTAGAAGCTGAATTAAAGAGAATTAATCATCAGCTCCTGCCCTTAGAAATTGTGGTCATAAACACCGCCGCTGGCATGAAGTATGGTCATGCAAATTATGTTTCTACGGGCTGCGGCATGGGCTATGAAGCCACCATGTACCTGCTGGAAAGAGGCGTTCGACTAACAGGCACAGACGCCTGGAGTTGGGATGCACCTTTTGTTCATACTGCACAAAAGTACAAAGCTTCTCAAGATGCCTCTCTGATCTGGGAGG
>CAIODE010000302.1 GCA_903856875.1 uncultured Burkholderiales bacterium | reverse complement strand
CGCGCACAGCTTTGCGCGCAGCCAACAACATGTTCTCTTCCACGGTGAGGTCTGAAAAAATACCCATGTTTTCGGGCACATACCCAATGTTGAGAGACGCAATGTCGGGCGTATTCATGTGCGTGATGTTGTGCCCATTGAATTGAATATCACCTTGCGAGGCCTGCCACAAGCCCATGATGGTTCTGAGCGTGGTGGTTTTACCCGCCCCATTGCGACCCAATAGCAAAGAGAGCTCACCACGCGGAATTTTCAAATTAACACCGTGCAAGATGTGATACGCCCCAATGTGGGTGTGCACATCTTTCAATTCAAGCAACACAGAAGAAGACATCAAACGCCCTTCTTTGCATGCGCCACATTGGCCGCTTGGGCAGCCGAGGGCTTCACACCTAAATAAGCCTCCTGAACGACTTTCATCGCCATGACTTCTGTAGGCTCGCCATCGGCCACTAATTGGCCGTTGTGCAACACAACGATGCGATCGGCCAACTCACGCACCACATCCATTTTGTGTTCCACCAACAAAATGGTTTTGGTTTTGTCGCTTTTCAATTGGCGAATGAGATTCAAAATAACAGGCGCTTCATCTTGGCTCATGCCCGCAGTGGGTTCGTCAAACATGTAGACAGACGGCTTGAGTGCCATCAGCAAAGCCACTTCCAATTTGCGCTGATCGCCATGCGGCAAACTGGCCACAGTGGCATGGGCCTGCGGCATCATGGCCACTTGCACGAGGATGTCTTGTGCTTGCTGAGTGAGCTTTGCATGGTCTTGCCAAATCGACCACAAGTTAAGGCCGCGCAAATGAGCGCCTTCTTCTGTGGCTTGAACGGCCAAACGCACATTCTCAAGCACTGTTAAGTTGGGAAACAAGTTGGTCAACTGAAAGGCACGGCCCAAGCCAGCACGGGTTCTGGCGGAAGCGCTCAAACCTGTGAGTTCTTGGTCATCCAAAAGCACGCGCCCTTCACTGGCGGGCAATTGCCCTGATATGAGATTGAAATAAGTCGTCTTGCCCGCACCATTGGGGCCAACGATGGCCGTCAAGGTACCAAGCTCAAACAGACAAGACACCGCATTGACCGCCACATGTCCGCCAAAGCGGACTGTGAGATTCTGCGTTTGCAAAACGCCCAAGGTGAAAACCTCAGCGCTTGTTGCGAATTGGAACGTTCATTTCTTCAGGCTTGATTTCACGAATCAACTCTGGCACGCCCCAAGCAAATGCAGGGTCGACTTTGATTTTAAAGTGGTACATGCTTTGCATGGCTTGGTGGTCTTCCTTGCGGAAAGTCATCTTGCCTTTAGGCGTGTCAAAGCTCATGCCTTCCATGGCCGTGATGAGGGTGTTGGCATCGGTGTTGCCATTGGTTTTCTTCAAGGCTGTGACCAAGGCCATGGCCGATGCGAAGCCGCCTGCTGTGAAAAAGTCAGGGGGTGATTTGAACTGCGTGTAGTGACGCGCCACCATGGCATCGTTAACCGTGTTCTTGGGCATGCCGAAGTAATAGTATGCAGCGCCTTCCATGCCAGGAAACTGCTTGTAGGCTACCATGGCAGGGAGAATGTTGCCGCCTGTGGCAATTTCAATTCCATAACGCTTCAAGTCCATGTCGGCAATTTTGAAAGGATTGCCACCGGCCCAAATGATGAAAATGATTTTGCGGCCTGGTTGTGATTTGAGCTTGTCAATCAAATGCTGTGCACCTGCTGTGAAGTCGGTGGTAGCGGGCGGCAAATACTCTTCATGGACCAATTTGGCATTTTTCAAAGATTCGCGAAAGGCCTTCACACCATCGCG
>CAIODE010000301.1 GCA_903856875.1 uncultured Burkholderiales bacterium | reverse complement strand
GTCATTTTGAAAGCAAGATTTTTGTACCTGTGCTGCGGCTACTACAGTTATAAAAATGGTCACCAACCCGACTTCCCAGGTCAAGCCAACTTCAAAGGTCAGTGGGTTCATCCTCAATTCTGGCCAGCCAAGCTGAACTACGATCAGAAGAACGTTGTGGTCATTGGCAGTGGCGCAACAGCCGTCACCTTGGTTCCGGAAATGGCCAAGACGGCAGCGCATGTGACCATGTTGCAGCGCTCTCCCACTTACGTCGTTTCAAGGCCAGCAGAAGACAACTTCTCGTTGACTTTGCAAAAGTACTTGCCCCCGAAATGGGCCTATCAACTCACACGCGCTAAAAATGTCAGCTTAGGCATGCTGTCCTATCAATTAGCGCGCAGCCAACCTGAGTTTGTGAAACGCTACTTGGTGAAGATGGCTGCCAAGCAATTGCGCTCTGATGAACAAGCCAAGCATTTTTCGCCTGATTACAAACCTTGGGATCAACGGCTTTGTCTGGTGCCAGATGGTGATCTGTTCAAACAAATCAGACGCGGCAATGCCAGTGTGGTCACCGACACCATTCAAGCGATCACCGAGGCGGGCATTCAATTGAAAAGCGGCAAGACCCTTGAAGCAGACATCATTGTGTCTGCCACAGGTTTAACTTTGAACCTGTTGGGCGACATTCAAATTGAAGTGGATGGCAAGCCCTTTCCCGCGTCTCAAGCCATGGCCTACAGGGGCATGTGGTTGTCTGACTTGCCCAATGCCATCATGACATTTGGTTATACCAACGCTTCTTGGACTTTGAAAGCGGATCTCACCGCTGTATATACCTGCAGGCTGTTGAATTACATGCGCAAAAAGGGATACAGAAAAGCCGTGCCAATTCGAGATGCCGGCGTTGAAGAACAGGACTATCTGTCGTTCACGTCTGGCTATGTCCAGCGCGCTCGGGACGTGCTTCCAAAGCAAGGCAAAATTGCACCGTGGCAGGTCAATCAAAATTATTTGAAAGACATCTTTCTAATTAAATACGGCCGTCTGAACGATGGTGTGATGCGCTTCAGCTAAATCTGCCGTTTCACAGCTTATTTTGAATATCTTCTTTTTCGGATTAGCCAAGTCGAGGTACGCATGCTTGCTTTATGGATCTTGTTTTTGCTCTTCATGAGCCTCCTCGGATTGGTTTTGTTCGCCGCTTTTTCAAACAAGAAGGCTGAACAACTTCTACCGCCAGCCGGCACCTTTGCCAAATTAGGCTCTACTCGCCTGCACTATGTCGATCAAGGACAGGGGCCGGCCATTGTCATGATCCATGGGTTAGCCGGCAATCTTCAAAACTTCACCTACGGCATTTCGGCACCCTTAGCCCAAAATCACAGAGTCATTTGTGTTGACCGCCCTGGTTGCGGTTATTCCAAACGCTCATCTAATGCCGATGCCAGCCTTGAAGCACAAGCCGATACCATTGTGAGCTTGCTAGACCACTTGCAAATTGAGTCTGCTGTTTTTGTCGGTCATTCATTGGGAGGTGCCATCTCATTGGCTGCTGCACAAAGACACCCCGAAAGAGTGAAGGCCTTGGCTTTGATTGCGCCTCTAACGCTATTACCAGAATCCACTGCCCAAGTATTTAAAGTATTTGAAGTTTCCACTCCGCTGATCCGAAAAATTTTAGGCTG
The DNA here is from genome assembly GCA_903856875.1 of uncultured Burkholderiales bacterium. GTDB lineage: Bacteria > Pseudomonadota > Gammaproteobacteria > Burkholderiales > Burkholderiaceae_C > Limnohabitans_A. The sequence continues at coordinate 765 of CAIODE010000301.1, read as the reverse complement.
GACATTGGCTATTCCTGGGACACTTTTTCGAATCTCTTTGACCTTGAAAGTCGTTTTCGGCCCCGAAAGAGCGCCACCAGATTTTGCTATTCGCGGGGGCGGTATCTTGTCACTTAAACCTCAAACCTTTATCACCGCCTCTAGTGATATCCAAAACGCTTCATGGAGCATGCCAGCTATTGAGGCGGCTTACAGCAACATGAAAACACCAATTCATGTTTTGTTTGCACACGAAGATCGAATTTTGGATTGCAAACAGAATGGCGAAGATTTGCCCTCTCGCATTCCAGGCGCGCAAATTACCTTGGTGTCCGGTGGACACATGCTTCCCGTCACACAGGTTGAACTGTGTGTTCAATTCATTGAAGGCGTGGCGGGGTAAGACACAGGCTTGGCACCTTGGTGCCACACTTTGTATTTGTGCATCACCTCAGCATAAGTTTCTGATTCTTCAAAACTTGTCAGCCAGTTTTGCAATGGCTTCCACGCTTGCGCATCAAACCATGCTCGGTCTGTTCTGGCAAATTGCCGCACGAAGGGGGCGATGGCTGCGTCAACCCAACACCATGCGGGGCCCATTAAACCCGCCGTCTGACCCAATCTGACATTGAGTTGATTTAAGAACAGTGAGCCCTGTTGTCTGTGAGTCAATCCGTCGGGCAAATCATATCGATTGGGGTATTTGTAGCGATCTAAATGGTGTTTGAATTCGCTGTCGCATTGATACACAAGCGCCATGGCATCTTCATGCAAGGCAGTGCCTGC
>CAIODE010000300.1 GCA_903856875.1 uncultured Burkholderiales bacterium | reverse complement strand
TATCCCCGCCAAAGCACACCTCGCGATTTTGATTTAATGACCACGCATTGGCTTGCAGGCGATCGATCGCGCCGCGAAGATGACCGTTACTTGTTCTTAGAAGCCTTTTTGTCAGCCCGTGAAAAGCTTTACATCAGTTGGCAAGGACGCAGGTCTACCGACAATCAGAAGATGCCCCCGTCTGTCTTGGTCGCTCAACTGCGTGATACTTTCAAGGCCCGTTTTTCACCCGAGCTTGATGCCGACTTGCAGCCCTTGCAAGCGTTCTCTGCCAAATACTTTGAGCCCCATTCAAAATTCTTCACATACGCAGACGATTGGGAGACGGCGCAGAAAATGGGCTCTGAATTCAAATCTTCGTTTTCTGGGCCTTCTGCCAGTTCTGCTCGTTCTGCTTTAGAGGCGGCCATCTCCGAAGAGCCAACTATTTCAGAATGGCCTCTTCAGGAATGCATGCGTTTGCTCAAACAACCTGTCGATGTGTATTGGCGCAGTCGTTTGGGTGTTCGGCTCAAGGGTCCTGAAGAGGCCCTGCTTGATGATGAGAACTTTGCTCTTGATGGACTGGACAGGTATGCCTTGGGTCGCCACTTGCTCGAAGCCGAAGACATCGAATTGCAACTCGAAGCTGAAAAATTGCTAGGTCAATTGCCAATGGGCGCTTCTGGCCAGTTGGCATTGAAACAGCAATACGACGCGGCACTGCGCGTCATTGACAGAGCAGTTCCCTATTTAGAAAAGTACCCACACGAGTTGCCAACACAATCGGTGGCTGTTGTCATTGCCATGCCTTGGGGTGATGTGCGCATCAGTGCCGAGATCGCTGGTTTGCGTCATGAATTGAACACGCCCGACATGTTGTCAACTGATCCTGGTGGCGCTCGAGTACTGCAACTGACCAGGCGACCTGGCGCGGTGGCTACAGGTCAAAAGGATCAACAGTCTGCCCGCGCCGATGTCTTGATCAATCTCTGGCCTAACCATGTGCTGTTAAGCGCTGCAGGCTGGTCAGTCCGCTCTGTGGCCATTGGACTTGATGCTGTGGCCGTGTTGCCTGCTATGTCGTCTCAAGCGGCCCAAAAGTTGTTGGCTCAGTGGCTTGCTGTGTATGCGCAGGCATGGGCCCGCCCCTTGCCCACTACCCTGAAAGCAGGGTTGGCATTTGTGTCAGAGCAAATTCGAAATGCGCAGTCAGGCAAAGCAGAGGAGGCTGAGCAGATCATCGAGATGGCCTTAGACAAGGCGCGCAAAGAATTTTCCGATGGTTTTTCAGAGAACACCGATTTGGCGCGCTCCTTGTACGTCCAAAGATCGTTCGACAATTTTGATCCGCTCATTGAAGGGCTGCCAAACTGGGCGCCTCTTTTGTATGAAGATTTGATCCATGCAGCGTCGATTGAAGGCGGTGGGTCATGAGTGAATTGAAAACGCAAAAGCTCAATGTACTCACATTGCCTTTATCAGGCATTCAACTCATTGAGGCCAGCGCCGGCACAGGCAAAACTTGGACATTGGCCGCGCTGTATGTGCGTCTCATTTTGGGGCATGGTTGGTCAGGGCGGGGTCTCATGCCACCTCAAATTTTGGTGATGACCTTTACCGAGGCCGCCACGGCAGAGCTGAGAGATCGCATCCGCGACAGATTGGCACAGGCTGCTCAATTCTTCAGGGGGCATTCTCAAGTTACCGATGATTTTTTGCAGCACCTTCAAGAAAACTTGGGCACCGATTTGAATGCGCAGCATGCTGAACGCCTAGAAGAAGCCGCGCAATGGATGGACGAAGCCGCCATTTACACCATTCACAGCTGGTCGAGTCGCATGTTGCGACAGCATGCTTTTGACAGCCAGAGTTTGTTTGATCAAAAGCGCTTAGAAGATGCGCCAGCTTTGAAGTTGAAGTTGGTGAAAGACTACTGGCGTCAAAACGTTTACCCGATGGAAGTCAAGCAATTAGGTGCCCTCAAAGACTTAGGCGGATCGCCCGAAGCTTTGCTGAAAAATATCCAATCGCTTTGGCAAAAATTTGAGAAATCACCAGGTGGCTTTCCTGATGTTTCGAAGGATCCAGATCCCAAAGCCTTGGTGCTTGCTTGGTCACAGTGGCAAGAGCGTCTTCTGGCCTTAGAGGCGCACGCCAGACAACTCTTGTTGAACAACCTGCCTCAGGCATTAGACCTGTTGAGCAAGGCACTTGAAAATGATTTGAATCGCAATCTCTACCGAGTCAACAAGCACGCGTACTTCCTTCGCCATCTTTCAGACTGGGCTTCTGGTGAAGAGGCAGACATGGATGCGCTTTCTAAATTTACCTTTGAAAAGCTCAATGCCGGCATGAGGGGCGGGGCTAAGCCGATTGACAACGCGCATGGTGTCTGGACCGCAATCGGTCTTTGGATGGCTGAGCGTCAAAGTGAGCCTGAAGTGGGTGTCAATTTGCTGCAACACGCTGCACTCAAAGTGGGGCGTGCTTATTTGCTGCAAAAAAGAAGTTTGGCCAGCTTTGATTTTTCAGAATTGCTGCAACGATAGCACGCGGCACTGCATGCACCAGACAGTTGCTTGCCCCAGATTGTTCGTGCGCAGTTTCCTGTGGCCATGGTGGATGAGTTTCAAGATACCGACCCCTGGCAATATGAATCGCTGTCGCGAATTTACGGCGCAGCAAATTTGCCAAGTCAAGAGACGGGCAATGCAGAACATGAAAATGCCAGTGCATTTTTGATGATTGGCGACCCGAAACAAGCCATCTACAGTTTTCGTGGCGCCGATTTGCCAACCTACTTGAACGCAAGGCATGCGGCCGAATCCATTTGGACCCTCACAGAAAATTTCAGGTCTAGCCCTGAAGTGGTCAATGCTGTGAATCACCTGTTTGAAACGGCTCAGAACCCTTTTGGTGAAGTGCCCTTTGAGCGTGTGAAAACACCCACTCCCGCCAAGTCCGAAAGTCTTCGCTTGGCCAACGGCCAAAAACTGCCCGCGCTCACGGTATGGCATTTGGCCGCCGACAAACCCCTGAGTGGCAAGCAATACAGTGAAGACATGGCGCAGATTTGCGCCACGCAAATGGTCTTGCTCTTGAATCAAGGCATCGCTCAACCGGGCCACATGGCGGTTTTGGTCAGAGATGGCCAAGAGGCCAAAAGAATTCGCCAAGCCTTGGCACAGCGGGGTGTCCGCAGCGTCTACTTATCAGACCGTGACAGTGTGTACGCCACACGCGAGGCGCTCGATTTGGCCTGCATTTTAGAAGCCGTCTTACAAGCGCGCAATGCCAAGTTGCTGCGCGCTGCGCTCACCACGCGCACCTTGTGCCTCAGCTTGCCTGAAATAGAGCAGGTGTTCCGTGCAGAAGAGGACTGGGACATTTGGGTGGAGCGTTTCAATGCTTGGCACACCACTTGGCGACGTCAAGGCTTCTTGCCAATGCTCTACAAAATTGTGCACGAACAAGACATCGGCAGGCGCATGCAAGCCGAAGGCGAGACCGCTGAAAGGCGCTTGACCAATCTGTTGCATTTGGGTGAGTTACTCCAATCAGCCAGCCTTCAATTGCAAGGTGAATCTGCATTGCTTCGTTTCCTCACTGATCAATTGGCAGATCCACAGGCGCAAGGTGAGAGCGCACAAATGCGTCTTGAAACAGATGCAGAGTTGGTTCAAGTCATCACCTTTCACAAAGCCAAGGGCTTGCAATACCCCTTGGTATTTTTACCTTTTGTCTCCAACTTCAGAGAAGACAAAGATGACTCGCTTCGAACGGCTGAAGAACGTCTGCAAGAGGACATTCGTTTGCTGTATGTCGCCTTCACGCGTGCGCAGCAAGCCCTGTGGGCAGGCGTTGCCAAACGCCAAGGCGATTTCAAAAGCAAGGAGACACAAGCGCAAAGTGCTTTAAGTGTTTTGTTGCAACGAAAGTCTGCCGATGATTTGCAAGAAAAATTGCAGGCTTGGGCCAGCTGCGATGACATAGAAGTCGTTCATGCGCCCAAAGCGAATGCACAGTTGTACAAACCGTCCATCGCTGTCAGTTTAGAGGCTGCAACTGTTGCAAGATCGCCATCGCGGGTGTTGCCCCAAGCCGGTTGGACAGCCAGCTTCAGCGCACTCACCCGCAAGCTGAGTGATTCCAAATGGCATGCCACTGACTCGGGTCTTGCGCGCGAAGAGCGCTGGTTAGATTCTCAAATTGACAACCAAGTGGCCAACGCCAATGACCTGCTCGCGGCAGATGGCAAGGTCTCTGCAAAAACGGAGCAAGCCACTTTCAATCAATTCCCTGCTGGCAGTGCCTACGGCACCTTGTTGCACGACATCTTCGAATGGCAGCTGAAAGAAGGCTGGCCCCTTTTGAAAAACGAATCAGACCTCTTAGCTGAAGTCAAAATTCGATGGCAAGGCTGGTGGCAAACCCAAGCCGACAGCCTGCAACTTAAACCCGAAGACCAAGCCCTCTGCCTGCAACTCATCCGCCAATGCGCTGCCACTCAGTTCACACAATTGGGGTCAGATCAACATTGTTTCAGCTTGTCGCAGCTCAACGCTCAAAACGCATGGCCAGAAATGGGCTTCACGTTCAAAACGCATGGTGTTTCAACGCTGTACATGGATCAACTCATTAGCACTGCTCTGCATCCCCACAAAGCCCGCCCTGCTTTGCAAGCGCAGCAATTGAATGGCTTGCTCACGGGCTTTATGGACATTGTGTTTGAGCACCAAGGCCGCTATTACGTGCTCGATTACAAGTCGAACAAATTGCCCGACTATTCGCAAGACAGCATCACAAGCAGCATGCTCAGCCATCGCTACGACGTGCAATACACCTTGTACATCTTGGCGGTTCACCGACTTTTAAAGTCGCGGCTCCCTGGTTACAACTACGAGCAACACGTAGGCGGCGCCATCTATCTGTACTTGCGGGGCATTGATCAAGCCGGCCAGGGTTGCTATGTCCATAAACCATCTTACGATCTGATCCATGCCTTGGACGAAGCATTTAAATTGAATCAGCCATCCAATGCAGAAGGGGTATTGTCATGACCCACTCACAAGCCCCGATCAGCAACACTTCTGTGCCGCCTTTTGCATCTACCTTGGCAGGCTGGCCGTGGACGGCCTTGGATGTGGCTTGGCTTCAATTTTTAAAGTCACATCAAACCACCTCAGAGCCCTTGCACGATTTGCTGGCGCTTTTGGTCAGCCATCAAATGGGAAGAGGGCACGCTTGCTTGGACCTTGAGGCTTTGATCCAAAACCCAGCCCATTTGCTTGACTGGACCGATGCGCAAACCAAGGCATTGAATCAACTGCTTGCAATTTCAAAGTTGAATGAACAGCCCATCGATTTGTTCGCCACACCCCACAACCCATGGGCTGACGCTGCCAAAACAATGCCATGGGCCATTGGCGACCATTCACCCATCATGGTTTCTTTCCAAGAAGACGGCCAAGCCCAACGTGTTTACTTAAGGCGCGCTTGGCATGCAGAACAAAGCATTCAAGCCTCTGTGCAAATGCGTCTGTCGCAAAACTTTCAAGTGCCTGAGGACAGCGATGAAAAACTGAACAAACTGTTCGGCCTTCAAAGCGAGGAAACAGATTGGCAGCGCATCGCCTGTGCCAAAGCTTTGCGCGCCGGCCTGACACTCATTACCGGTGGTCCGGGTACAGGCAAAACAACCACGGTGGTGCGCTTGTTGGCCTTGCTGCAACAATCTGCCCACGATCAGCAAACAACATTGCGCATTCATTTGGCAGCCCCCACCGGCAAGGCTGCCAGCCGCTTGAGTTCATCGATTCAAGCGGCATTGGCCAGCTTGCCCGAGGGCTGGGGTGAAGGTATTCCATCACAAGCGGTCACCTTGCACCAATTGTTACAGTACAACCCAGATGCAGCCGCAAGGGCTGCGCCATCATTGGCAACGGACTTGGTGGTGGTCGACGAAGCCTCGATGATTGATCTTGAGCTCATGGCGCGATTGATGAAATGTGTGCCGACGCAGGCCAGGCTGGTTTTGTTGGGCGACAAAGATCAGTTGGCATCGGTAGAAGCTGGCGCTGTTTGGTCTCAATTGTGCGAAGGTGCAGCCCAAGCAGACAGCGCTACCCAAGCGCACCCCACCAAACCCTACACCTTGTCAGAGCAAACTGCGGTGCTTCACGTCAGCCGACGCTTTCATGCCAACAGCGCCATCGGTCAATGGTCTCAATGGATCAACGCTGGCGACCAACAGCAAATCGAAAAGCAATGGCATGGCTTAAGCCATGCCAGCGCGGCGGCTGGCATCGAAAAGCCAGAGGTTCAAAGATGGCCAGATGAATGGCGCGAGAGGCCGCAAGGGCAGTTGCATCCTGAGGTTGTTCATGCATTGCGTGAAGGGTGGTCTGCATGGTTGAAATTTTTAAAACCTCTGCAGCAAGACGATGCCCGCTGTGACAACGCGCAGGCCCTCCACTTGTTGAACTGTTTCAGCGAATTTCAAGTGCTTTGTGCACTGCGACAAGGCGCATGGGGTGTTCAATCTTTGAACGAGCGAATCGCCATGGCCCTAGGCTTGTCTAAAAACTCAGAAAGAAACTTCCAGCCCGCCAAAGCGCAAGACGCCTGGTTCGTCGGACGTCCCATCATGGTCACCCGCAATGACTACCACCTTCAACTCATGAACGGCGATGTGGGCCAGTGTTTGCCCACTGCCAATGGCCTTCGCGTTGCGTTCCCCGACGGCAAAGGGGAAGTGCGGTGGGTGTTGCCTTCTCGCTTGGATGCCGTTGAAACTGTTTGGGCCATGACCGTTCACAAATCGCAAGGCTCAGAGTACGACCATGTGCTCCTGGTGCTGCCTGAACGAGATGCCCCTGTGCTCACTCGCGAGTTGCTTTATACCGGCGTCACTCGCGCTAAATCACGTCTTAGCTGGTGGGTCCCCAATGCCGATGTCTTGTTCAACGCAGTGGCGCAGCGAGTTACCCGAAGTGGCGGTTTGGCAGATGCCCTGTTTCATCCGTCAAAATAGGCACTTCAAAAAAAAGTGAGCAATGATGAATTTCGATGAAATGGCTGACAAGTTGTCAGCCCACCCAGACTTCAAAGTCAAACGTCGCTTGGTGCCGGTTCTAGACTTTGGGCCAGGGTCTGGCGGACCTACCAAAAGAGTCCTCATTTTGGACACTGAAACGACGGGCTTAGATTGGCGCGCAGAAAACATCATTGAGTTGGCCATGCTGGCTGTTGATGTCGATCTGCAAAGGGGTCAACCGGTTGGTTTGCTTGAGGTCTATGAAGATTTCGAAGATCCGGGCAGGCCCATCCCAGCAGAAATCGTGAAACTCACCGGCATCACCACCCAAGACGTGAAAGGTCAAAAACTCAACGAAGCCAAAATCATTGACATGGTGGAAAGAGCAGATCTCATCGTGGCGCACAACGCTGGCTTTGATCGTCCTTTCGTTGAAAACCGATTAGAGGTGTTTGAGCACAAAGCATGGGCTTGCTCTTTTGCAAGCATTAACTGGAAGGCTCAGGGTTTGGGATCTGCCAAGTTGGAATTTTTGTGCAGCGAATTGGGATGGTTTTACGATGCCCACCGAGCGCAAGTGGACTGCCATGCTTTGCTCAGGGTCTTGTCTTCGCCTTTGAAGCCCCAGCCTGAGGAGACGCCAACTACTGGCTTGCAACAACTTTTTATGTCAGCCGAACAAGCCCGAACAGTGGTCAAAGCATTTGGTTCGCCCTTCGAAACCAAAGACAAGCTCAAAGCCCGAGGCTACCGCTGGGATGCCGAAGCCAAAGTTTGGTTCACAGCTGTGAAGTCAGCAGACGCTTTGGAGGCAGAGGCTGAATGGCTCAAATCACAGGTTTACGGTGGGCGCTCTGCCAGAATTGGCCTTGAAACTCAAGATGCCCGGGTCCAATTTTCCTGCCGAAGTGGTAAATCGGGCGATCGAGTCTTGTAATTTGAGAGATTTCAGGGGCAGAAAGCGCTAAAGGGACACCTAAAGACAGGGATAATCACGGGTTCGGGAAAATTAAGTTTCCCTTTTGGAAAATCATCTTTTCCCTCCCTTTTTGAAGAGCATCCCAGCCATGGCCCAATACGTTTTTTCTATGAACCGCGTCGGCAAGATCGTGCCGCCGAAGCGTCACATTCTCAAAGACATTTCACTCAGTTTCTTCCCTGGCGCCAAAATTGGCGTACTCGGCTTAAACGGCTCCGGCAAGTCCACCCTGCTGAAAATCATGGCCGGCATTGACAAGGAAATTGAAGGCGAAGCCATTCCCATGGCGGGCCTGAAAATTGGTTACCTGCCCCAAGAGCCACAGATGGACCCCGACGAAACCGTTCGCGAAGCCGTTGAAGGTGGCATGGGCGAAGTGAAAGCGGCGCAAGCTCGCCTCGAAGAAGTTTATGCAGCCTACGCCGAAGAAGACGCCGATTTTGATGCGCTGGCTGCAGAGCAAGCCAAACTCGAGGCCATCATCGCCACTGCAGGCGACGCCTCTGACCACCAACTGGAAATTGCAGCCGACGCTTTGCGTTTGCCCCCATGGGACGCCATCATTGGCAAACTCTCTGGCGGTGAAAAGCGCCGCGTGGCTTTGTGCCGTTTGTTGCTCAGCCGACCCGACATGTTGCTGCTTGACGAACCCACCAACCACTTGGACGCAGAAAGTGTTGACTGGCTCGAATTGTTCTTGCAACGTTTCCCAGGCACTGTGG
>CAIODE010000299.1 GCA_903856875.1 uncultured Burkholderiales bacterium | reverse complement strand
GTCTGGTGGAAAGGTCCGTTTTGAAGATATTAGCAAACCACAGGAGCCGGCTGAATTTATGAGGTTTTCAGTGAGTATTGATTTTCAAGAACGCTTGCCAAAATTTCTACACCTGCTTGAATTTGTTGAGGGTTAACACCCCCAAATCCCAGAACCAAACCTTGCGTTTTCAAGGGGGCCAGTGCATACCTGCCTAAGGGGGAAGCGGTGACATTCAGAAGTTCGGCGGCTTTGGAAATTTCAATTTCTGAAAGATGCCGCGGCAGGTGCGCAATGGTGTGGAGCCCGCTTCGAGTTGTTTCGACTTCAAGCAGGCCACTGAGTTTTTGTTGGGCCATACGGACCAAGGCCTCGTGTCTTTCTTCATAAATGTGTCTCATGCGCCTCACGTGTGATGAGAAGTGACCTTCATCAATGAACTCTGCAACCATCGATTGCGTATGAGACGGCACACCTTGAAGGTAGTTGCACATAATCGTTTGAAAGGTGTCTACCAAACTATCAGGTACCAACATATAGCCAAGCCGCAGGGCTGGAAAGAGCGATTTGCTGAAGGTGCCTACATAAATAACTTGCCCGGTGGTATCCACACTTTTAAGAGTAGGGGGCGGATGGCTGCCAAAGAAAAATTCACCGTCATAGTCATCTTCAATGATCCACGCCTTGGCCTTTTCTGCGGCACTCAGCAACGCAAATCGGCGCTCAAGACTCATGACGCTGCCCATGGGTTGTTGATGCGAGGGTGTCACAAAAGCCAAGCTGAATTCAGGGCACATTCTCAATGCGTCATCGACCCTCAAGCCTTCGCTGTCAACAGGGACGGGAATGAGATTGGCACCGCAAGCAATCAAGCTATTCCTTGCACCGATGGCACCAGGATTTTCAAACCAAACATTTTCTCCAGGATTGACCAAGGTGGAACCAATCAAATGGAAGGCTTGTTGAGCACCGCTCACAATGAAAATTTGCTCAGGCTCGCACGTGATTCCCCTGTTAACACGCAAATGCGAGGCAATGGCTCGACGCAATTGAGCAGCGCCGTTAGGGTCTCCGTACCCCATAACATCTTCGCGCGACCCGCGCATGTATTTTGCGGAGAGTCTGGCCCACTGCGCCATTGGAAAAAAATCGAAGGCAGGCAGGGCGGTGGTAAAGGCGCGAGGTGCGTGAGGCAGTCTTTTGCGATCACTGAAGCGAAGAAAGGCTTGCCCCATCAATTTCGAAAGTTGAGGCGCGCGCTGATTTTGAAGCTTGGTTTCGGCTGCGACGGGCTTGGGTCTTTCGGCGCTTAGCGCCTTGCTGACGTAGGTACCAGCCCCTGTCTTGGAGGTCACCAAGCTTTCAGAAGTCAGCCTGTCAAAGACTTCAATGACCGTGGTTCTGGAAATACCCAAATCTTTGGCCAATATTCGAGTTGCAGGCAAGCGCTCTCCCGCTAAAAATCCGCCAGCCAGAATCAATTCTCGCATCGCTACATAAAGTTGAGTGCTGATGGGTTGGTGCGAGTTCCTGTCAAATTTGACAGAAAGCAACAAAGAACCGCGCGCTCGTTTGACCATCATTGACTCCATATAGTTTCAAAATGGTATCACTCATTGTTCAAAATGGATCTTCTGACCCTACCAATGCCTTGAGATCATTTGTGCATGAAAATCAAACGCATTGAAACCTTCAGTGACCTCTTCGTGGGTTTTACGAGAGTCACGGCGGAAGATGGTTCTCAGGGCTGGGGGCAAGTGTCCACTTACCATTCGGACATCAGTTCACTCATTTTGCACCGTCAGGTGGCGCCCTATGCCTTGGGGCATGACATTCACGACATGGCTGGCTTAATGGCCTTGGTGCCTGAAAAAGAACACAAGTTTCCAGGCTCCCACATGTACCGCGCCATGGGCGGCGTAGAAACTGCAGTCTGGGATTTACTGGGAAAGTTGCAAGGAAAGCCTGTTTGTGAATTGTTGGGGGGGCATGTCAAACCCCTAAGAGCCTATGCCTCCTCCATGAAGCGTGACATCACACCCAAAGATGAAGCGCGAAGAATGCAAGAATTCCAAGAACGCGACGGATTCACCGCTTTTAAATTCAGAGTCGGTGCCGAATACGGAAGAAATCAAGATGAGTGGGAAGGACGCACTGAAGAAATCGTCCCGACCATGCGAAAAGCACTAGGCGATCAAGCTGAGTTGATGGTGGATGCCAACAGTTGTTACTCGCCTGCACGTGCCATACAGGTTGGCAGAATTTTAGAAGCCAATGGGGTTGCCCATTTTGAAGAGCCATGCCCTTACTGGGAGCTAGATCAAACACGAGAAGTGCGAGAGGCTTTGAGTTTGGATGTGACGGGTGGCGAGCAAGATTGCTACTTGCCGATGTGGAAGCACATGATTGAGTCAAAGGTTGTCGACATTGTTCAGCCTGATGTTTGTTACATGGGCGGCATGCTGCGCAGTATGCAAGTGGCACAGATGGCGCATGCTGCAGGGCTTCCTTGCACACCTCACAGCGCCAATTGGTCTTTGGTCACGCTGTTCACCATGCACTTGCTGTGCGCTATTCCGAATCCCGGAAAATATTTGGAATTTTCCATAGAAGGTGCCGATTACTACCCTTGGCAGGAAGGTTTGTTTGTGCAATCGCCTTACAAAATAAAGGAAGGCATGATCTCATTGCCTGATGGGCCGGGGTGGGGTGTCGAAATCAATCCTGATTGGTTAAGTCGCGCCAACTATCAGGTGAGTGAGGTCAAGTAGATGAGCTTTGATTTAGCAAGAAGCATTCAGGATTATTTGGCAACTGGCAAGCT
>CAIODE010000298.1 GCA_903856875.1 uncultured Burkholderiales bacterium | reverse complement strand
GCTTTTAAATCTGCAACAGATGCTGACGCCCAAAAAGCCAAACTGTCCATGATGGGCATTGAAGCCAGGGTCAGTGAGCGTGAACAAGCTGGGCGCGCTATCTTTCGAGTTCGAAGTGGCCCTTTTGATGACAAAGATCAAGCAGAAAAAATCAAAGCACGATTAGATGCCAATGGCATGGATGCCGCCTTGGTTCGCGTTCAACGCTAAGCTTAAAAACACCTCATTTGACCAGGAGCACCCTATGAAACGCCGCGAATTTTCTTTAGCCAGCTTAAGCGCCGCAGCAACCCTCAGCAGCCTAGCTTTGAACAACACCGCTTTTGCACAAGGCCCCGCCAAGTTTGTCGTGGGCAAGGATTACATGAAGTTGGACCGCGCTGTTCCAACCGAAACAGAAGCCGGCAAAGTTGAAGTGATTGAATTCTTTTGGTACAGCTGCTCTCACTGCAACGCTTTCGAACCTACTTTTGCGCAATGGGTGAAGAACACCCCAAAAGACGTTTTGGTGCGCCGCATGCCTGTGGCCTTTCGAGAAGACTTTGCCCCACAGCAACGTTTGTTCTTCACACTGGAAGCCATGGGTTTGTTAGACAAAATACATGGCAAGGTCTTCCAAGCCATTCATGGCGAACGTTTGCCATTGAGCACCGATGCCAGCATTTTGGCGTGGGTTGAAAAGCAAGGTGTTGACGCTCATAAATTTGCCGATACCGCCAAATCATTTGGCGTGGCCAGCAAACTTAAGCGTGCCGTTCAGCTGCAAAATGATTTCAAAATTGAAGGCGTTCCTTCGTTGGGTGTCGCAGGCAAGTACTACATCGATGGCACTTTGGCCGGCAGCATGGAGCGCGCACTTCAAGTCACAGAGTCTTTGTTGGCACAAGTTCGACAAGGCCGCGCCTGATTCAAAGCAGGTGTTGCGCATCAACCCGCTTCGGCGGGCTTTTTTTTGTGATTTTTCTTGCAAACAGGCGGGGCTTCCCTCTGAACACCTACAATCAAGCAAGATTCGCGCCTTTATGAAACACACCTTCATCACTTTGCTCTGCACCCTCGCCGCCCTTGCGGCTCAAAGTGCTTTCGCCGAAAAGGCGGATAAGGACAAACCCATGAACGTCGAGGCCGATACGCTCAAGCACGACGACCAACAACAACTCACCACCTTCACTGGCAAAGTTCTCATGACCAAGGGCACTCTGGTCCTGAAAGCAGCTCGCATGGAAGTCAAACAAGACAACCAAGGCAACCAAGTTGCAAAATTGTGGGCCGATCCAGGCGAGCGTATTTTCTTCCGCCAAAAACGTGAAGGGCTGGACGAATACACCGAGGGCGAGGCAGAAACAGCCATCTACAACAGCCAAGCCGACACCCTCACACTCACCCAACGCGCTGAGCTGCGCTTGCTGCGCGGCCCGGTGGTAGCCGACCGCATTCAAGGCCAACAAATTTTGGTCAACAACACCACCGAAGTATTCTCGGTCGATGGCAAGCCCAGTGTGCCGGGTAACTCGACTGGCAGCCAACGCGTCAAGGCCACCATCACGCCTCGCCCTAAAACCAATGAGCCCAGCGCACCGGTTGCCGCACCTGCTTTGAAATCGAGCACACACACCGGTGGCGACAAGCCATGAGCGCTCACACCGAAATCAGCAGCCTTGAAGCGCGCCAATTGCAAAAGTCGTATGGCAGTCGGCAAGTGGTGTTTGACGTCTCCGTCAAAGTTCAAAAAGGTGAAGTGGTGGGTTTGTTAGGGCCCAATGGTGCCGGCAAAACCACCTCCTTCTACATGATTGTGGGTTTGGTGCGCACCGATGGGGGTGAAATTTTGATTGATGGTGAAGACGTCACACGCATGCCCATTCACCGCCGTGCTCGCATGGGACTTTCCTATTTGCCACAAGAAGCCTCTATTTTCAGAAAACTCACCGTGGCAGAAAATGTGCGCGCCGTGTTGGAGTTGCAATTGAATGAAGAGGGCAAGCCTTTAAACGAAACAGAAATCATTGCCAGCTTGCAAGCCCTCTTAAAAGACTTGCGCGTGGACCATTTGCACGACTCGCCTTCTTTGGCGTTATCGGGCGGTGAACGCAGGCGCGTCGAAATTGCACGCGCCTTGGCCACCAACCCCCGCTTCATTTTGCTAGACGAGCCATTTGCGGGCATCGACCCGATCGCGGTC
>CAIODE010000297.1 GCA_903856875.1 uncultured Burkholderiales bacterium | reverse complement strand
CATTGGCAATGTTATTACTGACCGTGTCAATGGCCAAGGAAGTATTTTGCAATCCAGAGAGAGCGGTTGTGATATTGCTCATGTCAATGTCCTCAGGTTAATCAGTTGATGTGTTTAAAAATTAAATGGCCAGCCACTTGACAATGTCAGTGCTTAAAATATTGCGTCCATCACTCAGGCCCACTTTCATGTCTGAGCCTTCTTGTCCAATGCTGGCCACCATGGCGCCTACATAGGACGTTGGAGAAGATGTTTTGCCTTGTGCATCTGTTGCAGTCAGTTCCAGCGTGTACAGGCCAGAGGCCACTTGCTTGCCTGCATCGTCGCCACCATCCCAAATGAAATCGTTCATTCCTGCGGGTGTGGGACCAAAATCAAACTGGTTCACAATTTGGCTGTTGCTGTCGCGAATCACAGCCTTCAAAGAAGCTGCAGGTCCAGCCAACTTGGCACCCATGCCCACTGCGTGGCCCGAGAAATAAACCTGTGAGCCTTCAGCCAATGCTGTCTTGCCAACACTTGAAGACAAGTTCATGAAGTTGGCCGATTGCATTTGAGCAACCAATGCGGTGACAGACGTGTTCAGTTTGTTAATGCCATCCACTTGATTCAATGCCGCCAGTTGCGAAGTCATGGCTGCGTTGTCCATGGGGTTCATGGGGTCTTGGTTTTGCAGTTGAACCGTGAGCATCTTCAAAAAATTCTTTGAAAGATCGGCTGCAGAAGTGCCACTGCTGGTTGTTGGCGCAGGCGGTGCGCTGGGGTCGTAAACCGGAATGTTATTGATCGTGGTTGACATCGCTTCTTCCTTTATTTGCCAAGATCTAATGTCTTGAGCATGAGTTGCTTGGTGGTGTTCATCATCTCTACGTTGAACTGGTAAGCGCGTGAGGCAGAAACCATGTCCACCATCTGCTCTGCAGGGTTCACGTTGGGCATGGTGATGTAGCCTTGCTGATTGGCCAATGGATGGCCAGGGCGGTATTCCAAACGTGGCTCAGCCGTGCTTTCTACAATGCGAGCCACTTTCACACCTTGACCAATACGGCCTGCACGTGCTTCAGATTGGAAAACCACATGGCGTGCGCGATAGGGCATGCCATCGGCACTCACCGCTGTTTCTGCATTGGCCACGTTGGAGGCAATCAAGTTCAGGCGCAATGACTGCGCTACTAAACCAGTTGTACCCACATCAAATGTACCTAATAAACTCATGATGGCTGTCCTGTAATGGCCGACAAGCGCGTACGCAATGTAGAACCTAGGAAGCTGAGCGCAGCTTCAGTGAAGAATGCGTTTTTCACAAAGTGACCGCGCTCAATGTCGGGGTCTACTGTGTTGCCATCTAAAGAAGGCTGCACACCCACGCGAAACATTTGTTTGGGTGAGTCAATAGATGATGTCATTTGAATGTGGCCTTGGTGCGTGCGATCAAGGCTTACAGAAGAAGGGCTAGATTGGCCAGACAAGCGCTGCATCAATACCGATTGAAAATCAATGTCACGCGCTTTGTAATTGGGCGTGTCTGCGTTGACCAAATTTGAGCTAAGCAACTCATGGCGAAGACTTCGCAGTTTGAGTGCGGCCTCTCCAAAGTTCAGCGGGTCAAATCGGGGTACGGTGTTCACGTTGGGTCCAATAAATTAATCAAATTTCTCAGATACTTCGCAAACAGCGTGCCAACCCACTAAAACCTCTAAAAACACCAAAGTTAGGTGCTTTAAGTGGTACAAATGGCCTAAAACCAATCCTTAACTGGTTTTCACGGCAAAAATTGCAGGCCCTCCTTGTTGGCCCTTGGCAATTAATGCCGCTAAAACTGCACACCGAAGAACTGAATTGGCAGAGTCCTCAGACACCAGTGAAGAAAAGCAACTAGACCCGACCGAGCGGCGGCTTGAACGCGCGCGCGATGAGGGGAAGTTCGCCCAATCCCGAGACCTGACCACGTTCTTGGTGCTTTTGCTGTTTGCAGCTTTTTTTGTAGGGATTGGCGGCTCTTTGATGAAGGGCTTGGTGGAGTTGGTCAAACAAGGCCTGACTTTTGGCCCCAGTGATGATTGGCAAAACCATTTGACCGATTGGGCCAGCGGCCCCTTGGTAGGCGCCATGCTGTGGATTTTGGCCATCGTTCTGCCCTTGTGGGTGATTT
>CAIODE010000296.1 GCA_903856875.1 uncultured Burkholderiales bacterium | reverse complement strand
TTTGTTCCTTGAAAAGGGTTTACAAAAATGGCTTACGCCATTTTCTTGGCCTTTTCGAAGGCTTCGTCAATGGTGCCGACCATGTAGAACGCTTGCTCGGGCAAGTGATCGCACTCGCCAGCCACAATCATCTTGAAACCGCGAATGGTTTCAGCCAATGTGACGTACTTGCCGGGTGAGCCTGTGAAGACTTCAGCAACGTGGAAAGGCTGCGACAAGAAACGCTGAATCTTACGGGCACGGGCCACAGCCAACTTGTCTTCGGGCGCCAAGTCGTCCATGCCCATAATGGCAATGATGTCGCGCAGTTCGCGATAGCGCTGCAACGTGCCCTGCACAGCGCGCGCTGTTTCGTAGTGATCGAGACCCACGACCAAAGGATCGAGCTGACGGCTTGTAGAGTCCAAAGGATCAACCGCGGGGTAGATGCCCAAAGAAGCGATGTCACGAGACAACACCACAGTGGAGTCTAAGTGAGCAAAGGTGGTAGCAGGTGATGGGTCGGTCAAGTCATCGGCAGGCACGTAAACGGCTTGGATCGAAGTGATGGAGCCCACTTTGGTCGAGGTAATACGCTCTTGCAAACGGCCCATTTCTTCGGCCAGTGTAGGCTGGTAACCCACGGCTGAAGGCATACGGCCCAACAAGGCGGACACTTCGGTACCGGCCAATGTGAAGCGGTAGATGTTGTCCACGAAGAACAACACGTCCTTGCCTTCGTCACGGAAAGATTCGGCAATGGTCAAGCCTGTGAGGGCCACGCGCAAACGGTTGCCTGGTGGCTCGTTCATCTGACCGTACACCATGGCCACTTTGGACTCTGGCAAGTTTTCTAAGTTCACCACGCCTGAGTCAGCCATCTCGTGATAGAAGTCATTGCCTTCACGCGTACGCTCACCCACACCGGCGAACACGGACAAGCCGCTGTGCGCTTTGGCGATGTTGTTAATCAGTTCCATCATGTTCACGGTTTTGCCCACACCGGCACCGCCGAACAGGCCCACTTTACCGCCCTTGGCGAAGGGGCAAACCAAGTCAATCACCTTGATGCCGGTTTCCAGCAATTCTTGTGATGGGCTGAGTTCCTCATAAGCAGGCGCTTTGCGGTGAATGGACGCAGTGAGTTCTTGGCTGACCGGGCCGCGCTCGTCAATGGGCGCGCCGAGCACGTCCATGATGCGGCCCAATGTGGCTTTGCCAACAGGCACCGTGATGGGGTTGCCGGTGTTGGACACCATCAAACCGCGGCGCAGACCGTCGGATGAACCCAGCGCAATGGTTCGCACCACGCCGTCTCCGAGTTGCTGCTGCACTTCCAATGTGAGGGCAGAGCCGTCCATTTTTAGAGCATCATAAATTTTGGGCATTTGATTGCGTGGAAATTCCACGTCAACCACAGCACCAATACATTGAACAATTTTTCCTTGGGCTTGCATTTTTCGCTCCAATAATTTGAATTAGCTGAACTGTCTTGACTGTCTTAGCCGCTGATCGCCGCAGCGCCAGAAACGATTTCAGACAATTCTTTCGTGATGGCTGCTTGACGGGTTTTGTTGTAAACGAGTTTGAGCTCGCCAATCACATTACCCGCGTTGTCTGTTGCAGCCTTCATGGCCACCATGCGAGCAGCGTGCTCGGAGGCCATGTTTTCTGCAACAGCTTGGTAAACCAAAGCTTCCGCGTAACGAACCAACAAGTCGTCAATGACAGCTTGTGCATCGGGTTCGTACAAATAGTCCCAACCATGTTGCGCGCCAGCGGCCTTGGTTTGAGATTCCATCTTGTCGGCCGACAAAGGCAGCAACTGATCGATGGTGGGCTGTTGGGCCATGGTGCTGATGAATTTGTTGTAGCAAAGGTAAACCGCTCTTAACTCACCATTGGCATACGCATCGAGCATGACCTTGACGGGGCCGATGAGTTTTTCCAAATGCGGCTTGTCACCCAAGTGCGTGACGTGCGAGATGACCTTGGCACCCACACGGTTGAGGAAACCCAAACCTTTGCTGCCAATGGCCACTGCCTGCACAGTTTTGCCAGCCGATTGCGTTGCGCGCAATTGGGTGGTGACTGCACGCAACAAGTTGGTGTTCAAACCGCCGCACAAACCTTTGTCTGTGCTGACCACAATGAAGCCAACGGCTTGGCCGTCGGAGTGCTTCATGTAAGCATGCACATATTCAGGATTGGCCTGGCCGAGATGACTCGCAATGGCGCGAATTTTCTCGGCGTAAGGGCGAGCCGTGCGCATGCGCTCCTGCGCCTTGCGCATTTTGGAGACGGAAATCATCTCCATCGCTTTGGTGATCTTCTTGGTGTTTTCCACCGATTTGATCTTGGTGCGTAGTTCCTTGCCCGATGCCATCAGAGGCTCCTTTTGGTCAGGTAGAAATTAAGCAAAAGATTTCTTGAAGGCGGCCACAGCAGCGTTCAACTCGGCTTCGGCATCTTTGTCCAAAGCTTTGCTCTCTTCGATCTTGGCCAACAGAGCGGCACATTTGTCTTTGAGGTACGCGTGCAAACCACTTTCGAAGGACAAAACTTTCTTCACGTCCACATCGTCCATGAAACCTTTGTTGACGGCGAACAAGGAAGCACCCATCAGGCTGATGGACAAGGGGCTGTACTGCGCCTGCTTCAAGAGTTCGGTCACGCGGGCACCGCGGTCGAGTTGTTTGCGTGTGGACTCGTCCAAGTCGGAAGCGAACTGCGCGAACGCAGCCAATTCACGGTACTGCGCCAAGTCGGTACGGATACCGCCAGACTGACCCTTGATGACTTTGGTTTGAGCCGAGCTACCCACGCGAGACACTGAAATACCAGCGTTGATCGCAGGACGGATACCGGCGTTGAACAAAGATGTTTCCAAGAAAATCTGGCCGTCGGTAATCGAAATCACGTTGGTTGGCACGAAGGCTGACACGTCACCGGCTTGCGTCTCAATAATAGGCAATGCGGTAAGTGAACCTGTTTTACCTTTGACAGCGCCTTTGGTGAAGTGCTCGACATAGTCGGCATTCACGCGGGCTGCACGCTCTAGCAAACGGCTGTGGAGATAGAACACGTCGCCAGGGTAAGCTTCGCGGCCTGGTGGACGGCGCAAAAGCAAAGACACTTGACGGTACGCCACAGCTTGCTTAGACAAATCGTCATAAACGATCAAAGCGTCTTCGCCGCGATCGCGGAAATACTCGCCCATGGTTCAGCCAGAGTAGGCTGACACGTATTGCATGGCGGCAGATTCAGAAGCGGAGGCCGCCACCACAATGGTGTAAGCCATGGCGCCAGCTTGCTCCAACGCGCGAACCACGTTTTTGATGGAAGAAGCTTTTTGACCAATCGCCACATACACGCAGGTCATGTTCTGACCTTTTTGGTTGATGATGGCGTCGAT
>CAIODE010000295.1 GCA_903856875.1 uncultured Burkholderiales bacterium | reverse complement strand
GGGGCTTGCAGCCAATGCCCTCACCCCGGACGATCTTTGCGAGTTCCACCTTATCGTTAGTCCACCGACGGCCAAACTGCATAGCACCTTAAGTTCGACACCAAAGCCCGGTTTTTCTAGATTTTGTGTGTGATGCCCTAGTAAATTCAAGCACTTGCATCGGTTTTTGGTCAAACTTGAAAAGTGGCTGTAGTGGCACGTAACTGATTAAAAGTAGTTTTATTTTTCTGAATGTCCGTTATACTGCGGGCCATGTTCATCAAAGTCACTCAATCCGGCTGCAGGCGCTACGCGCAGCTGGTTGAGTCCTATCGCAATGAAGATGGCAAGCCTCGCCAGCGCACCATTTGTACCTTGGGGCGGCTGGAGGCTGGTGGTGACGTTGACACCTTGATCGCATCCCTTCAGCGCGCCCGTGGTCTGGCGCCAGGAACGTCGACTCTTGACGGTCTGCGCTTCAAAGAAGGCCGGCACGCCGGTGACGTATGGGCGCTCTCAGAACTGTGGCGGTCCCTGGGCTTTGACGAACTTGCCAGCGTTTGGCGCCGCTGCAAAACTGAAATCGATGTGCTGACTTGCCTGCGCCTCATGGTCTTCAATCGACTGTGTGATCCGGCAAGCAAACTCGGCGTGTTGCGCTGGCTGCAGACGGTGGCGCTGCCCGTCGGATTTGACTTGAGCCCGGCGCATCAAGACCTGCTTCGGGCGATGGACGTGCTCGATGAGCACAGCGAACAACTGAGCACCAAACTGGCCCTGCTGATGCGGCCCTTGATTGACCAGGACCTCTCGGTGGTTTTTTATGACCTCACCACCGTGGAAGTCACCGGGCAGACCGACCTTGCAGGTGATGTGCGGGCCTATGGCCGGGCTAAATCCGGTTTGGTTGAGCGCCAGTTCATGCTGTCGCTGGTGCAGACCGCCGAAGGTCTACCGATTGCACATGAAGTTCATCCCGGCAACACCGCCGAAGCCAAGACGCTGCTGCCGATGATTCGCGGATTGTTGGCGCGCTACCCGCTCAAACGGGTGGTGTTGATCGCGGATCGGGGCCTGCTGAGCGTGGGTAACATTGAAGAACTGGGCAAGCTGCAGGATCAGCTCAAAGCTGACGGCCGTGACGTGGCGCTCGAGTACATCTTGGCAGTTCCGGCCGCACGCTATGGTGACTTCGCTGAGGATCTGCGCCAGTTGCACGATGCCCAGCCATCAGACCAGTCCTGGTGTGCACAGACCCAATGGCAGGATCGGCGCTTGGTGGTGGCACATGATCCTGAAGGGGCTTCACGGCGAGCGCAAGCACGTGACAAGGTCATCGCTGAATTGCTCCAGATGGGCCAGCAGTGCAGCGTCAAGCTAGACGAACAAGATGAGAGCAAACGACAAGGTCAAAAAGGCAGCAAAGGCCGGCCGATGTCGGACTCTGGCACCAAGGCGCGCTTCTACCATGCGCTCAAGGATGCGCACATGGCGCATGTGATCAAGGTTGACCTGAAAGCAGAGTTGTTCAGCTACACGATCGACGAGGACAAAAAGCGGTATCTCGAACTCCTGGACGGCAAGTTGGTGCTGGTGACCAACACGGGCGCGCCGCCAGCCGAAGTGGTGGCGCGGTACAAGAGCCTGGCCGATATTGAGCGCGGCTTCAGGGTTCTCAAGTCTGACATCGAAATTGGCCCTGTGTATCACCGCCTACCCAAGCGAATTCGTTCGCACGCGCTGGTGTGTTTTATGGCGCTGATCTTGTACCGGGTGATGCGCATGCGCCTGAAGGCGGCCAAAAGGTCAGAGTCGCCAAGCACGCTGCTGGAGCAGCTTCGCAGAATTCTCCAGCAAACCGTGCAGACCGCAGATGGTCAAACGATCACCGGCCTGACTGACATGAACCCGCTCCAGAAGTCCCTGTTCGCAGCCTTGGAGTTGGCCGCGCCGACCCCTTCAGACCTTGCCAAGCCTGCTTTGTAGTCTGCGCTTTAGAACCAGTTTCTAATGAAATCATAGACTTACGTCCAGCAACTGTCGAACCCGAGGGGCTTGAGGCGACTGACATAGCGCATCGACCTGCGACAAGTTTCAAAAATAAGTTTCAAAAAAATATTGCCAAGGTTGGGCATAATTATTACATTATGTCGCTGGCAGTGTTGATTAATCGGCGCATGGGCGCGATTGAATCTATTGCAAGTCAAAACAACGAAGCCGTTTTAATTGAAGGAAAAGTCACGATGCATTAGTCGACGAAAGGGGAAAATCATGGGAAACGAAATTGGACTCAAGGTAGGGTCTTTTGGTAGTGGCTCTCAGGATCAAGCATCCAAGCAACGGGATCGGCGCAAAGAGCGTGACAAGCGCTGGCGCGCGGTGTTCCTTGCCCTGCAGGCGGGCAACTTGGTGGATGCGAAGGCGGCATTCAAGGCGCTGCAGTCCCTTGAATCGGCGTGGGTCAGCACGGACCCCGTGTTGGGGCAAATAGGCCGGGCCCTTGACAGCAGCAACCTGCACAGCGCGCGCAGGCTTGCCCATGAAATGCAGGCGCAGCGCGAAAAAGATGGCAACTACCTATCGCCAGTAACTTTCAAAAACGCACCAGAGCCCAAGAGACTTCAACCCGGTGAGGTCGGGCGCGTGATTGATTTCTCGGCCTAAGCTTATTGGCCCAATCGGTCCAATCGGATGACCCACAATGGATCGCGGACGCGGCGCCCAAGGCGATGCGGGGCTCCATGCGCCAGGAGGGGGTGGCTATGCGGGAAGGGTGGTCAGTGGGGTGCCTCAGTGAGTGCCGCCAGGAAAATAACCATGGACAAGCCATATTTTTCGGAGTAGAAGCCAGAAAAATAGGTTCGTACGATGAGACTGCAAATGTCTTTGCGCGACTGCCATCTTGGCGTTGTGGCTACGCTTTTGCTTGCAACCTTCGCGGCCGCGGACCTGAGCGCCTATAAGGTCGAACGGGTTTGTGAGGAAAGTAAAGACCTCAACCCCAAGGGAGACACTTGGCAGCAACCGGGATGCGCTACCAAGCCGGGCTCAAAACAACGCGGTTGTGAGGGAGCCCCCCCAAAGGTTGGAGCGCCTCCAAAAGTGCATTGCCGAACTGTTGTTCGCAACGCAAGGCCTGGCGAAAACGAAGCCGCCGCGGCCGCTGAGAAGGACAAAAAGCCGGTCGAGAAGAAGTCCAACACCCCGCACTAGCCGGTCGAGCTTCGATGTCGAGTGACCAAACAAGCAAGCGTTGACGCTGTGAAATATTAAGCGCAGACTGCAAGCTTCCTTTGCCCTTGTGTAAGGAGACTACGATGCGTACGGTAGCCCAGTTTCTTGTAGGTCATAGCGGCCCGATTTGGGCCGTGCATCCCGACAACACGGTACGAGAGGCGCTGGTGCTCATGGCCGAGCACAACGTTGGGGCGGTCTTGGTGCTGGTAGAAGGCCGACTTGCGGGCGTGTTCTCCGAGAGGGACTATGCGCGCAAGGTGGCGCTGCAAGGGCGCAGCAGCGGTGCCACGCCGGTGCGCGAGATCATGACCTCCAAGGTGATTTGCGTGGGTCCTGAGCAGCCAATCGAAGACTGCATGGAACTCATGACCCACCATCACATCCGTCACCTGCCGGTGGTCAAGGGCGACAACTTGTTGGGGATGATTTCGATTGGCGATGTTGTGCGCGAGATGATGGCCGAGCAGAAGTACCTGATCGAGCAACTGCACAACTACATAGCGGGTTGATGCGGGTTGATACCGGTACAGGGCGATTGGGACGAAGATCGACTATTTTTCGACCAATAGCAGATGACCAAGCGCCGGTTCTTCTTCGATGAACTCGCTTTTGAAACTGTCAATCGCATCAAACAGTTCACCCAGGCTGCGCCGTAACGTTTTATTTTTAGCGTGGTTGGACTCGGCCGCGATGTAGCCTTGGACCTCCTCCAAAGCGTCAAGCGTGCACCTGAGGCCGACTATGCCGGCATGAGGCTCGGAGAAATCCAGCGAATCG
>CAIODE010000294.1 GCA_903856875.1 uncultured Burkholderiales bacterium | reverse complement strand
CGTTATTGGGTTTGCCGCACGCCAAATAAGCTGCACCGCCATTTCGGATGATCCAAGGAACAGCCGCGAATGTTTCGGTGTTGTTGATGGTGGTGGGCTTGCCATACAAACCAAAGCTGGCTGGAAATGGCGGCTTGAAACGTGGCTGGCCTTTTTTGCCTTCCAAGGATTCTAGCAAAGCGGTTTCTTCACCGCAGATGTAAGCCCCGAAACCATGCGTCGCATGCAGTTGGAAGTTGAAATTGCTGCCCATGATTTTGTCACCCAAGAAGCCTGCTGCACGCGCCTCTTCAAGGGCGGTTTCAAAGCGTTCATAGGTTTGGAAAATTTCGCCGTGAATGTAGTTGTAACCCACATTGATGCCCATGGCATAAGCGGCAATGGCCATGCCTTCAATCACGATGTGGGGATTGAATTGCATGATGTCGCGGTCTTTGCAAGTGCCTGGCTCGCCTTCGTCAGAATTGCAAACCAAATACTTTTGGCCTGGGAACTGACGGGGCATGAAGCTCCACTTCAGGCCGGTTGGGAAACCTGCACCGCCACGACCGCGCAAGGCAGACTCTTTAACAGTGGCAATGACTTGGTCTTGCGTGAGGCCTTCGCCGCCATCTTTACCCAAAATTTTGCGCAAGGCTTGGTAGCCACCGCGTGCTTCGTAATCTTTCAGGCTCCAGTTATGGCCATTCAAACCCGACATGATTTGCGGGTTGATGTGACGCTCGTGGAATGAAGATTCCAAGCCGGTGGCCGCAAAACACGACAACAATTGGTTCAGATCAGCGCTCATGCTGCGCCTCCAGATTTTTGTAAAGTATCGATCAAATCGTCGAGCTTTTCGTTGCTCATGAAGCTGCACATGGTGCGGTCGTTGACCAACAACACAGGCGCATCAGCGCATGCACCTTGGCATTCACTGGGCTGCAAAGTAAACAGGCCATCAGCGGTCGTTTCACCCACTTGAATGCCCAAACGCTTTTGCAAATGGACCAATGCTTGCTGGCCACCATGCAACTGGCAAGGTAAATTGTTGCAAACGTTCAGCTTGAACTTGCCCAATTTTTGCTGGTTGTACATGTTGTAAAAAGTAGTGACTTCGTGCACAGCCATAGGCGCCATGCCCAGGTAGTCGGCCACCACTTTTTCGCTTTCAGCGCTGACCCAGCCAAACTCTTGTTGCAAGATAGACAAACAGGCCATGACGGCTGATTGCTTTTGATCGGCAGGAAATTTGGCCACTTCGCGTGCGAAGCGGGCTTTGGTCTCATTAGAGATCATCGGTCAATCTCTCCAAACACAATGTCCATGGTTCCAATGATGGCCACTGCGTCGGCCAACATGTGGCCACGGGCCATTTCATCAAGGGTCGCCAGATGGGCATAGCCCGGGGCACGGATTTTCAAACGGTAAGGTTTGTTGGCACCGTCGCTGACGAGGTAAATACCAAACTCACCTTTGGGATGTTCAACGGCGGCGTAAGCCTGGCCTTCAGGCACGTGAAAACCTTCGGTGAAGAGTTTGAAATGGTGAATCAAACCTTCCATGTTGGTCTTCATGGCTTCGCGCGAAGGTGGCGCAATTTTGTGGTTGTCTGTAATGACAGGGCCAGGGTTGGCGCGCAGCCACTTGATACATTGCTGAATGATGCGATTGGATTCACGCATTTCTTGCATGCGCACCAAGTAGCGGTCGTAGCTGTCACCCGTTTTACCAACTGGCACGTCGAACTCAACTTCAGAGTACACCTCGTAAGGCTGCGTTTTACGCAAATCCCAAGCAATGCCAGAGCCGCGCAACATGGGGCCTGTCATGCCCAAATTCAATGCGCGCTCGGGTGCGACAACACCCACGCCCACGGTACGTTGTTTCCAAATGCGGTTGTTGGTGAGCAAGGTTTCGTACTCATCGATGCAATGTGGGAAGCGGTTTGTAAAGTCTTGAATGAAGTCAAGCAAAGAGCCCTGCCGGTTGACATTCATTTCTGCAATGGCTTTGGCATTGCGAATTTTATTGACTTGGTATTGCGCCATGGTTTCTGGCAAGTCACGGTAGACACCACCAGGGCGGAAATAAGCTGCGTGCATTCGAGCACCCGAAACAGCCTCGTACATGTCAAACAAGTCTTCACGTTCTCGGAATGCGTAGATTAAGACGGTAGAGCTGCCACAGTCATTGGCGTGAGAGCCCAACCACATGAGGTGATTGAGCAGGCGTGTGATTTCGGAAAACATCACGCGGATGTACTGCGCACGCCTTGGCACCTCGAGACCAAGCAATTTTTCTATGGCCAGGCAATAAGCATGCTCGTTGCACATCATGGACACATAGTCCAATCTGTCCATGTAGGGCAAAGACTGGATGTAGGTTTTGGTTTCAGCCAACTTTTCAGTGGCGCGGTGTAAGAGACCGATGTGCGGATCGGCGCGTTGCACAACCTCACCATCAAGCTCTAGAACCAGTCGAAGAACACAGTGGGCCGCAGGGTGCTGAGGACCAAAGTTCAGGGTGTAGTTTTTAATTTCTGCCATGTTGATAGACACGAAGGCTTAAGCGCTTAGTGCAGACCTCCGTATTTTTCTTCGCGGATGATCCGAGGCGTGATTTCGCGCGGCTCAATGGAGACAGGTTCGTAAATGACGCGTGCACGCTCAGCGTCATAGCGCATTTCGACATGACCCGAGACAGGGAAATCTTTTCTGAACGGATGACCAATGAAGCCGTAGTCGGTGAGGATTCGGCGCAAATCTTGGTGACCCTCAAACACAATGCCATACAGGTCAAACGCTTCGCGCTCATACCAGTTGGCTGAATTCCACAATGCATTCACGGAGTCAACCAATGGCAAGTCGTCATTGGGGCAAAGCACCATGACACGGACTCGCTGATTAAGACTGACCGACAACAAGTGAACAACTACCCCAAAGCGGGGGCCTTCCGTTGGGACGTCCGCGTAGGTTGAGTAGTCCATCCCGCAAAGATCTATGAGCTGCTCAAAGCTGCAAACAGGCGAATCGCGCAATGTTTGCATGACGCTCAGGTAATTGACAGAAGTTACTTTCACAGTGACCTCGTTCAAAGCCACCGAAACTTCAGAAACTTGCGAACCCAAAACTTGAATCAGGTTTTGCTGCAGTTGCATTGGGTGAATTGAAAAAGTCATGGAGATTCTTTCAAACACGCGCAATGGTGTTGGTGCGCCGAATTTTTTGCTGCAACTGAATGATGCCGTATATCAAGGCTTCAGCTGTAGGCGGGCAACCCGGCACATACACGTCAACTGGCACGATGCGATCGCAACCTCTGACCACGGAATAACTGTAGTGGTAATAACCGCCGCCATTGGCACAAGAGCCCATGGAAATGACCCAACGTGGCTCAGACATTTGGTCATAAACTTTACGCAGAGCAGGCGCCATTTTGTTGGTCAAGGTACCCGCCACAATCATCAAATCACTTTGACGAGGACTGGCACGGAAAACTTCTGCCCCAAAGCGAGCCAAGTCGTAGCGCGCTGTGGCTGCATGCATCATTTCTACCGCGCAGCAAGCCAAGCCAAAAGTCATGGGCCACAAAGAACCTGTTTTGGCCCAATTCACCACGGAGTCGTAACTCGTAGTAATGAAGCCTTCTTTCATCACGCCTTCAATCATTTTTCACATCCTTGTTGAAGCAGCTATTCGATTCAAAAAATTCGGGATTGATGATTTCGGAATCACTCCCAATCGAGCGCGCCTTTTTTCCACTCGTAAACAAAACCGACAACCAAAATGCTTAGGAAAATAAGGACAGCCACGAAGCCTGCAATACCCACTTCTTTGAGTGCGACGGCCCATGGAAAGAGAAACGCAATTTCAAGGTCAAACAAAATGAACAAAATTGCAACCAAGTAGTAACGAACGTCAAATTTCATGCGCGCATCTTCGAAAGCTTCGAAGCCGCATTCGTAAGGAGAATTTTTGGCCGCATCGGGGCGATTGGGGCCAAGAATATAGCCCAGCACCTGAGGAATGACGCCGATGGCAACGCCCACCATGATGAACAACAAGATAGGAAGGTATTGGTCGAGGTTGATCATGAACTTCTAATCGATGGGGAGACGCTGAATGCACACATTCAGCGTCTCTGTGTTGGTGCCGTCGGCGAGACTCGAACTCGCACAGCTTTCGCCACTACCCCCTCAAGATAGCGTGTCTACCAATTTCACCACGACGGCGGTTATTTGTTCCAATGGCATGAGGGATCCACACGTGGATTTTGGCGCTCAGAACAGCTTGTAGTTTACCCCTAAACAGGTGCATTCTTGCAGGGTAAACACCGAAATTTCTACCGTGCATCAAGAACTTAATGCACGCGAGATTTCTTACTTCGAACTTGCAGGGGCCGCAGGTGCACCAGGTGCGTTACCCGGAATTTGAGAGGCCGTGCTGTTGTCGACAGGGGCTGGTTTAGGAGCTGGCACAAGCACTGAGCTACCTTCCAACACGCTGGTGGAAGAAGAAGGACGAAGGTTGCCAAAGTAAGCCAGCATCAAGGTCGTTACAAAAAATACAGCGGCCAAAACAGCCGTGGTACGCGACAAGAAATTGGCGCCGCCCGATGCACCAAACAAACTGCCAGAACTTCCACTGCCAAAGGCTGCACCCATGTCGGCACCTTTGCCATGTTGCACCAAGATCAATCCAATCATGGACAAGGCTGACAACATCTGTACAGCCAAAATTACGGTGATCATTGCATTCATGCTTCGCTCCAAATCAAAATATCTTGTGTCATAAGTTCAAACCACCCTATGCGGTTGTTGAACCAGCAGCCATGATGGCCAAAAAGTCTGACGCTTTTAGCGCAGCGCCACCTATCAAGCCACCATCAATGTCAGCTTGCGCCAATAATTGCATGGCATTGGCAGCATTCATGCTGCCGCCATACAAAATAGAAACACGATCAGAGTGGGATGTCGCCGCTTTCAGTTGCGCACGCAACACCGCGTGGACTTCTTGCGCTTGCTCTGGCGTGGCTGTGAGACCTGTACCAATAGCCCAAACGGGCTCGTAGGCCACCACAATTTCGCTGATGCAATGTCCATTGGTGTGGATGACCGCAGCCAATTGACGCTTGACCACTTCTTCGGTCGTGCCAGCTTCGCGCTCTGCCAAAGTTTCGCCTACACACACAATGGGTGTGATGCCGGCAGACAAGGCGCGTTGCGCTTTGAGTGCCACATTGGCATCCGTTTCTGAATGGTATTGACGACGTTCAGAATGACCCACGATGGCATAGCGCACCGCAAAATCTTTCAACATACCCGCAGAGATTTCGCCCGTAAAGGCACCCACCTCTTGCGCAGACACATCTTGAGAACCCAAAGCAATGAGCGATTGACCAGCAAGCAAAGCTTGCACCTGCGCCAAGTAGGCAGAAGGTACACAGACGGCAGCTTGGCAATTCATGCCATGGCTACCGGCCAACACCGCCTGCAACAAAGAAGCATTGGCAGCCAAGCTGCCATTCATCTTCCAGTTGCCTGCGATGAGCTTTTTCTTCATGATTACTCTGAGTGCGAAGGCGCAGCAGGACGCTCGATCAAGGCTTTCATGGACAACTTCACACGGCCTTTTTCGTCGGTCTCGAGCACTTTGACTTTGACAATCTGACCTTCTTGCAGATAGTCAGATACCTTTTCAACGCGCTCGTGTGCAATTTGGCTAATGTGCAACAAGCCATCTTTGCCAGGCAACAAATTGATCAATGCACCGAAGTCGAGGAGTTTGGTGACTGGGCCTTCATAGACCTTGCCAATTTCAACTTCAGCGGTGATTTGCTCAATGCGGCGCTTGGCTTCATCAGCCTTGGCACCGTCAGTGGCAGCGATGGTGATCGTGCCGTCTTCGCTGATGTTGATTTGTGTGCCAGTTTCTTCGGTCAACGCACGGATGGTAGCGCCGCCCTTGCCGATCACGTCGCGAATTTTCTCGGGATTGATCTTCATGGTGAAAAGCTTGGGTGCGAAGTTAGACACTTCGGTTTTGGCTTCGCTCATGGCGTCTTGCATTTTGCCCAAGATGTGCATGCGCGCTTCTTTGGCTTGTGCCAATGCCACTTGCATGATCTCTTTGGTAATGCCTTGGATTTTGATGTCCATTTGCAAAGCTGTGACACCATTGGTGGTACCGGCCACTTTAAAGTCCATGTCACCCAAATGATCTTCGTCGCCCAAAATGTCGGTCAAGACAGCGAAGCGGCTGGCATCTTTGATGAGGCCCATGGCAATACCGGCCACGTGAGCTTTCATCGGCACGCCAGCGTCCATGAGGGACAAGCAGCCACCGCAAACGGAAGCCATCGAAGAAGAACCATTGGATTCTGTGATTTCAGACACCACACGCATGGTGTAGGGGAACTCTTCTTTGGTGGGCAACACAGCGGCCAAAGCACGCTTGGCCAAACGGCCATGACCAATTTCACGGCGCTTTGTAGAACCCATGCGACCCACTTCGCCTGTGGCAAAGGGAGGCATGTTGTAGTGCAGCATGAAGCGGTCTTCGTACTCACCGGCCAAAGCGTCAATGCGCTGTGCATCGCGTTCTGTCCCTAAAGTGGCAATGACCAAGGCTTGCGTTTCACCTCGTGTGAACAAGAATGAACCGTGCGTGCGTGGCAACACGGAGTTGCGAATTTCGATGGGGCGCACAGTGCGTGTGTCGCGGCCGTCGATGCGCGGCTCGCCTGCCAAAATTTGACTGCGAACAATGTTGGCTTCAATGTCAAACAACATGCCTTCAACTTTGACGCTGTCAAACTCGACGCCGTCGGCTTTCAAAGCAGCCATGGTGGCCGCGTAAGTTTCGCGGCAAGCATGTGTACGACTTTGTTTGTTGCGGATTTGGTAAGCAGCGCGCAGTTTTTCTTCTGCATGGGCATTCACTTTGGCAATCAATGCTTCGTCTTTGGCTGGCGCAGCCCAATCCCAAGCGGGCTTGCCTGCATCGCGCACCAATTCGTGAATGGCGTTGATGGCAATGTTGCCCTGCTCATGACCAAACACGACAGCACCCAACATGATCTCTTCAGACAACTGCTGAGCTTCAGATTCCACCATCAAAACTGCGGCTTCGGTACCCGCCACAATCAGGTCCATCTGGCTGTCTTTGCGTTGTGTTTGTCCTGGGTTCAAAACGTATTCGCCATTGATGTAACCCACGCGCGCTGCACCAATGGGGCCATTGAAAGGCACGCCAGAAATAGACAATGCGGCGCTAACGGCAATCAGGGCCGCAATGTCGGCATCGACTTCAGGGTTCAAAGACACGGTGTGAACCACCACATGCACGTCGTTGTAAAAACCTTCTGGGAACAAAGGACGAATCGGGCGGTCAATCAGGCGGCTGGTCAATGTCTCGAGTTCGCTGG
>CAIODE010000293.1 GCA_903856875.1 uncultured Burkholderiales bacterium | reverse complement strand
TTCATCCACCACAAAGACCATTCGGCCCGATTTGTCGCGAAGTTGCTCCAAAAGGGTCATGCCACTTAATGTTTCAGGCACAAATGTGGCAGGAAGTGCGTATGCTTCAACAGGTAATGCGTCACCATTTGACAAAGATACCAAGCGGGAAAGACTGACCACCCCAATCACATCGTCCAAATTCCCACGACAAACGGGATACCAAGAGTGTCCATCCACCCCTTCATTGAGCCCGACCTGCGCCAAACACTCTGACCGCGTCATGCCACCTTCAAACCACTGGATGTCAAGGCGCGGCACCATCAAGGAAGTCAGCGGTCGATCGTCCAAATGAAAAACATTTCTCACCATTTGATGTTCATGCTCCTCGATCAAGCCAGCATCCACACCCTCTTCTAGGCTTGCTGTAATTTCCTCTTCGGTCACAGCACGATTGCCACGCGTATCAATTCGCAGCAGTTTCAGAACCGCATGGGTCGTGATAGAGAGCAAACCGACAAAAGGCCTGGCCACACCTGCCAGCCAAGCCATCGGCCTGGCCACTACCCGTGCCACAGGCTCTGGATACAACTGACCGATTCTTTTAGGCACAAGCTCACCAAAAATGATGGTGGTGAAGGTAATGACTGCCACAACCAGCGAGGTGGCTGTGAAGCTTGCAGCGGAGTCCGAAAGGCCCCAACTGATGAGCCAAACTGCGACATCAGCGCTGAATGCGGCCTCTCCCACAATGCCATTCATGACGCCAATTGAAGTGATGCCTACCTGAACCGTAGATAAGAACTGCGTAGGGTTCTCAAGCAATTTAAGGGCTGTTGCAGCACCTTTGTCCCCCGCTTCCTCCATAGCAGCCAGCCTAGCCTTGCGGCTAGAGGCCAGAGCCAATTCGGACATGGCAAACACACCATTCACCAAAGTTAAAAACACAATCAGTAAGAAATCCATTCCCCCATTGTGCCAAGGCCTGAAGACGAATGAAATAGCCACATTGCCATAGTCCCAAATAAGGCAAAAAACATCCACAATTGGGTTTTCTTGAGATTTTGGAAGTCAATGTCTGTTTATTGGGTCGGTGATCTGCAAGGCTGCGACGAACCACTGGGTCAATTGCTAGACCAAGTTGGCTTTTCAGTCAGTCGCGATCGTTTGTATGTCCTGGGCGATTTGGTCAATCGAGGCCCCTCCTCCTTGGCGGTCCTAAGACGTTTGTCCAAAATGGGAAGCAGTGTGGAATGCGTTTTAGGCAACCACGATTTACATCTACTGGCTTTGGCAGCTGGCGCACGTCAACCCAGCAAAACCGACACACTGGAAGAGGTCTTGAAAGCGACCGACAGACCCTCATTGCTCGATTGGCTTCAACACCAAGCCATTGCACTTTTCAAAGAGGATGTTCTGATGGTCCATGCGGGCGTACTGCCGCAGTGGTCACTTAGCACCACTTTAGAGTTGGCGCATGAGATTGAAGGCGTTCTACGCGGGCCCGATGCAGCTGAGTTTTTCATGAACATGTACGGCAATGAGCCCTCCCAATGGCACCCAGGTTTAAAGGGTATCGATCGGCTGCGCTGCGCCCTCAATGCCTTCACCCGACTGCGCTTTTGTTCCACCTCTGGCCATATGGAATTTAAAGTCAAGGAAAACAGCGCCAAAGCACCCGAAGGCTATATGCCATGGTTCGAAGTGCCGGATCGCCAAACCATTGGCACAAGGATCGCATTTGGACATTGGTCCACGCTTGGTGCCGTGAATCGACAAGACATTTGGGCCATGGACACAGGCTGTGTTTGGGGCGGCTGTCTCACGGCCATTCAACGCGATCAGATTGAAGAGATACCCCGGAAAATTGAAATCAAATGCCCACCTTACCAAACACCTTTTTAAATGTGCGACGCCCAACATGGTTTGCGTTCTAACATGAAACATTCCTTGGGCTTTGACCCCCGCGAAATTCCTTGGAAGCTCCAAGATCAAGATTGGCCTGCTCTTGCGCCCTCTGCATTGAGCGCTGAGCGTCTGAAGTGGGTATTTAAAAATCCGCCAGATTGGACCCCCGAAGTCAAGCGTGAGCCTTCAATGAGCCAACGCGCCCCCCAAGCCGCGGCCGTCTTGGTGCCCATCGTCATGAGGGGGAAGAATGGCCAAGACCCCCATCTTTTGCTGACACAAAGAACTCAACACTTGTCTTCACATCCAGGTCAAATTGCCTTTCCAGGTGGCAAGGTAGACCCCGAGGATAAGACGGTAGAGCACGCAGCACTTCGTGAAGCGAAGGAGGAAGTGGGGCTGACATCTGAGTTTGTAGAGGTTTTAGGTCAACTCCCTAGCTATACCACTGGCACTTCATTCCACATCACGCCTGTGGTTGCGTTGGTGTCACCTCGTCATACCATCACACCGAATGCCAATGAAGTGGACTTTACATTTGAAGTGCCTTTGTCATTTCTCATGAATCCCCAAAACCACCGGCTGCATGAGTGGGAAAGAGACGGCATTGTCAGGCGTTGGTACTCCATGCCTTATCCGACTGCAACAGCCAACAAGGGCCACACGCAATCGGATTATTTCATTTGGGGCGCTACTGCAGGGATGATTCGGAACTTTTACCGTTTTTTATTGGCCGCGAATTCTTTATGATGTTGGCATGAGCTTTTTCTCTATTTTTTTGGCGCTGGTCATTGAACAAGCACGGCCTTTGGGCTCGTCGCATTTTTTGCATCAGTGGTTAAGGCGTTGGGCCGACTGGGTTGCTTCACATGTGGACGGCGGAACACGCTCACAAGCTTGGCTGGCTTGGGGACTGCTCATTGGCGCGCCAGCTTGTCTCGCCGTACTCATTCATTGGTGTTTGGCTTTTTTCTTGGGCTGGTTTTTCGCAGTCGTATGGAATGTGATTTTGCTTTATGTGACGCTTGGATTTCGGCAATTCAGTCACCACTTCACTGGTATTCGCGATGCGCTAAACGATGGCGATGAGCCACTGGCGCGAGAGTTATTGGCCAATTGGCAACAAATAGAAATTAACGACCTCCCTCGCAACGAGATTGTTCGCCATGTCATTGAACACTCTGTTTTGTCTGCACACCGACACGTCTTTGGTGTTTTCTTCAGCTACGCCTTGCTTTCCATCGTTGGCCTCGGACCGGTGGGCGCTGTGGTCTACCGAATTGCCGAATTTGCAAAACGTTATTGGTCGCAAGCACCCTCTATGTCAGCGGCAGCAACTGCGCCGCCTCACCAAGACAATGCCAACTGGAACAGCGACTCTTTGAAAATGGTCGCCAATGAATCTTGGCGCGCCATCGATTGGCTCCCTGCAAGAGCCACCGCGATGGGCTTTGCCATCATGGGCAGTTTCGAAGATGCAATGGACGGCTGGCGCCACCATGCAGAAAAGTTTCCAGATGACAACGATGGCGTCATCTTGGCAGCTACGGCAGGCGCTATCAATGTGCAATTGGGTGGTGCGGCACTTCAGCCCGATTTACCGGGTAGCAGCAGCACACCTGGACGCCCCCCAGAATTGGCCCACTTTGCCCAAGTCGTTGGCCTTGTATGGCGCACTGTGATCATGTGGCTGGTGTTAGTTGCTTTGCTTTCATTGGCCAATTTGCTAGGCTAGGCTCAATTTCAAGCTTCTGGCCAATTGATATTTAATTACCAACGTTGCTGCCCTAGCTCTTCAAACAGCTGCGCATAAATTCTGTGCCTTCTTGGGCTCACTTCTGACGCCAACAAATCGATGGCCTCCTCTTTTTGTAAAGCAGACAAGACCCCGCAGCCAGGCTCATGCAAATGCGTGCAGTTGTAAAACTTGCAATTTTGAACGTGCTGCTTCAAGTCGGGCATGCAAGAAGCCAATTGATTTTGCGGAATATGCTGTAGGCCAAACTCTTGAAAACCTGGCGAGTCGATGATGGCAGTACCCCGCAACGCAGAGTCTGACAAGTCAGGCCGATCGCCTACCCAATAAAGTGACGTGCTTGTGGTGGTGTGTTTGCCCGAATTCAAAGCCTGAGAGATCTCGCCAGTTAATGCCCGTGCATTGGGAACCAGTGCATTGACCAAGGTGCTTTTACCAGCGCCAGAAGGCCCCAGAATCAGCGTCGTCTTGTCATGCATTTGAGACATGAGTTCACGCAAGGAAGGATTGGCTTCGTTGGCACTTTTTAATTCAAGTGGCAGCACCACATAACCCATGTGACGATAAGCTGCCAGACGATGCCAAGCTTGCTGAAAAGCCTCACCCAGATCACTCTTGTTCAAAACAATGAGTGGTTTGATGTGCTCCGCCTCAGCGGCAATCAATGCGCGAGACAATTGCGTTTCTGAAAACTCAGGTTCTGCCGCCAACAAGATTAAGACTTGATCGAGATTGGCTGCAAATGATTTAGTTCGAACTTCATCACGTCGATAAAAAAGATTTTTTCTTGCCAGCACACTTTCAATTGTGCCTTCGTCGGCAGCCGCTTGCCACCTCACACGATCGCCCACCACAGACTGACTCTTCTTTCCGCGGGGATGACAAATGATGCGCGCACCATCATCTAACTCAACGACACAATGTCTGCCATGGGTGGCCACTACCAAACCTGTGTTCATGGCCTCTTGCGAAGAGGCTACCAAGGCCTGCGCAGCCTTGGTTTTGGTGTGTGTGCGCTGGTTAAGCTTGCGCATGCTGCATGCGTGCTAAGCGCAAACTGGCAGGAGGATGTGAATAGTAAAACTTCACATACAAAGGATCCGGTGTGAGGGTTGAAGCATTGTCTTGGTACAACTTTAACAATGCAGTGCCAAGGTCTGCCACAGGCGTTTGCGACACAGCATAGGCATCCGCCTCGTACTCTTGAACTCTTGAACGCCATGAAGAAATGGGCGCCAGCAAGAAGGTGAATACAGGCACAACCAACATGAATAACAGCAGCGCAACGGCCTCATTGCCGCTGATCAAACTAGGGGTGACGCCCAAGCCTGTGTAAAACCAAATTTGCTGGTATGCGAAGCCCAACAATGCCAGACCCAGCAAGCTCATCGCAAAACTGCTGGCCATCATTTTGAGTATGTGTCGATGTTTGAAATGTCCCAACTCATGCGCAAGCACCGCTTCCATTTCAGAAGGGGTCAGTTGCTTCAGTAAGGTATCAAAAAACACTACGCGCTTGCTAGCGCCAAAGCCAGTGAAAAAAGCATTGGAGTGTGCAGATCTTTTGCTGCCATCCATCACAAAGAAACCCTTGGCTTTAAAGCCTGCGCGATGCATCAGTCCATTGACCCGTTCTTTCAAGGCCTCATCTTCTAGCGGGGTGAATTGATTGAACAAGGGCATGATCACATTGGGCGCAATGGCCATCAAAAATAATTGCCAAAATACCAAGGTGCACCAGGTCCAGAACCACCAGTAAGCGCCGCCAACTTGCATCAACCACAAAACCAATGCAACGAGAGGAACGCCCAAGACCAAGCCCAAAATCACGCCCTTGGTAGCGTCACTGAGCCACAATTTCCAAGTCATTTTGTTGAAACCAAACTTTTGTTCCAACACAAAAGTTTGATAAAGCGACAAAGGCAAATCAATGAGGCCGCCCACCAAGGTGAACGACAAGACCAGCACCACCTGTTGCCAAAGTCCTGGCGACATGAATTCCAGAATGACATTGTTCAAGGCACTCAAGCCCCCCATCAAGGTCCAAGCAATGAGAACAACCGCATCGACCAATATGTCAATTTGAGAGACTTTGACTTTGACCAAGGTGTAATCTGCCGCTTTCTGATGATCAGTCAATGAAATTTGGCTGGCAAAAGCGGCCGGTACCTCACCACGATGTTGTGCCACATGCCGCACTTGTCTGGCGTTCAGCCAAAGCTTCAATAAAACGTTGGTCAGCAGGGCGCCTACCAAAAAATAAGTCAGAGTCAAAGTCGCATTCATAGACCGAAGTGTAGATCAGCCAACATCAGCGACAATCTAAAGCTTTGGAAAAAACCCCTTTTTAAAATGACAGCTCCGTCTTCAAACTTCCCCGCCAACCAGCCCCAAGCCGAAGCGACCCTGGCAAAGTCAGACAACAACTTGGTTTGGATCGACTGCGAAATGACTGGCCTTGACCCTGAGAAGGAGCGTCTGCTTGAAATTGCGGTCATTGTGACGGGCCCACACCTCACACCCCGAATAGAAGGTCCAGTGTGCGTTATTCACCAGTGCGACGAGCTGCTCGACAAGATGGATGCATGGAACAAAGGAACCCATGGCAGGAGCGGCTTGATTGACAAAGTCAAAGCCTCTGCCACCTCAGAGCAGGATGCAGAGGAAGCTATTTTGGCCTTCATCAAAAAGTACGTGTCCAAAAATGCCTCGCCACTTTGTGGCAACACCATCAGCCAAGATCGCCGATTTTTAGTCAAGTTCATGCCCAAATTAGAGGCTTACCTTCACTATCGCAATCTAGACGTCAGCACGCTGAAAGAACTTTCCAAGCGCTGGAAACCCGAGGTTTTCAACAGTTTCAAAAAGCAACAGAAGCACACAGCCTTGGCGGATGTGCATGAATCGATTGAAGAATTGGCCCACTACAGAGAACATTTCATTCGGCTTTAAAGCCAGTAGGTGTCGATTTCAGGGAAAACCCGCGCAACCCAAAAAACTGTGCCATAATCGGCGGCTGTATTGCAAACAGGCCTTGTGCCGCAGTACTTGTGCATCACCCTTCACGCCTTTGACTCACTGATAAGAGTCACTCGACTGGAAAAGATGGGGCCTGAATTCACTTCAGACCCACTCTCTTCAAACAGCACCGAGCTCCGTTTGATGGTTGATGTTTTTTAACCATGAACGGCGCCACCGCAAATCTTGCGGACGTCCGTGCGAGAAAAAATATGACTGACGCTTTTGAAGTGCAGGCCGACTTGTCGCCTGCGCAATCCACTACGAACGAAACTTTCGTGACCGAAACATTGGCGCTTGATGCAGCCGATGTCAATGACAACGAACCCATCGATGCCGAGATCACACCCGAGCAACCCAATGGTTTTGTGTTGCTGGGCTTGGCACCTGAATTGGTTCAAGCTGTGGCAGATCTTGGCTACACACAACCCACACCCGTTCAACTCAAAGCCATTCCCTTGGCCTTGCCGAAAGAAACACTGGGTGAAGCTCACCGCTACATCGACCTGATGGTTTCAAGCCAAACAGGCAGTGGCAAAACAGCCGCTTTCTTGTTGCCTGTGTTGCACACTTTGCTTCAAGAACTGGCCGCTGAGGAAGAAGCCGAGCGCGCTGCTTTTGCACAAGCGTGTTCAGACGCTGCCGCCAATGGCGAGCCAGCACCCAAGCGCCCCAAGCGCAAAGATCCTACCAACTCACGCAACTTCAAAGCCCCTACACCTGGCGCCCTGATTGTTTGCCCGACACGTGAGTTGGCCCAACAGGTGGCGCACGATGCCATCGATTTAGTCAAGCATTGCCGCGGCTTGCGCGTGGCCAACATTGTGGGCGGTATGCCTTACCAACTGCAAATTGCTAAATTGCAAAATGCCAATTTGGTGGTGGCCACGCCAGGCCGTTTGCTAGACTTGCAACGCTCCATGCAAATCAAGCTCGACAAAGTGAAGTTCTTGGTAGTTGACGAAGCCGACCGCATGTTGGACCTGGGCTTCTCTGATGACCTGGCTGACATCAACCAACTCACCAGCCAACGCCAGCAGACCATGATGTTCAGCGCCACTTTTGCGCCGCGCATTCAGCAATTGGCCATGCGCGTCATGCACGACGGTGGTTCATCGGTTCAAAAAATCCAAATCGATTCACCTCAAGAAAAACACAGCAACATCAAGCAGGTTTTGTTCTGGGCCGACAACGCACAACACAAACGCAAGTTGCTTGACCATTGGTTGCGTGATGCCGGCATCAATCAAGCCATTGTGTTTGCCAGCACACAAATCGAGTGTGATGGCTTGGCTGCTGATCTTCAGCAAGACGGCTTTGATGCAGTCGCTTTGCACGGCGCCTTGAGTCAAGGTTTGCGCAATCGCCGTTTGATGGCTTTGCGCAATGGTCAAGTTCAAATCTTGGTGGCGACCGATGTTGCTGCTCGCGGCATTGACGTGCCCACCATCACACACGTGTTCAACTTTGGCCTGCCCATGAAAGCCGAAGACTACACGCACCGCATTGGTCGTACGGGCCGTGCGGGTCGTGATGGCTTGGCCATCACTTTCGCTGAAATTCGCGACCGTCGCAAAATTTTGGACATTGAGGCTTACAGCCGTCAACCGTTCAAAGCCGAAGTCATTCCTGGCATGGAGCCCAAACAAAACTTCCCAGAAAGCCGTCCAGGTGGCCGTGGTGGCAATGACCGTGGTGGCCGTGGCCGCCCATTTGGCGGCGGCGGTGGCGGCTTTGGCGGCAATCGTGGTGGCGATCGTTTTGAGTCACGTGGCGCGCCTCGCTTTGAAGGCAATCGCGGCGGTGATCGCTTCGAAGGCCGTGGCGATCGTTTTGAAAACCGTGCACCAGCTCCTCGTTTTGAAGGTCGCGGCGATACAC
>CAIODE010000292.1 GCA_903856875.1 uncultured Burkholderiales bacterium | reverse complement strand
CGCTTCAGGGCTAATGGCAATGAAGCCTTCCCCACTGCGTGAGTTGGCAATGCGCACCACTTCAGAAGTGACTTTGGCCACGTCATCGGCGTTGTCGCCTGCAATGTCACCCACCAATACCATTTTGGGGAGACCGCCGCGTTTGGACTTGGTGGTGTAGCCCACCGCCCGCAAATAACGGTCGTCCAAGTGCTCAAGTCCCGCCAGCAACACGCCTGAGCGTTTTTGTTCGGCAAACATGAAATCTTTGATTTCGACAATGCTTGGCACAGCGTCTTTGGCATTGCCAAAGAACTCCATGCACACTGTGCGTGTGTGGTCGGGCATGCGGTGCAATATCCAGCGCGCGCTGGTGATCAAGCCGTCGCAACCTTCTTTTTGAATCCCTGGCAAACCCGCCAAAAATTTGTCGGTGACGTCTTTGCCCAAGCCTTCTTTGCGGAACTTCGAGCCAGGAATGTCGAGTCTTTCTTGGCGAACCAGCGTGGTGCCATTGGCTTCGAAATATTTCAATTCAAAGCTGGCCATTTCAACATCGTGAATCTTGCCAAGATTGTGGTTCAAGCGGGTCACCTCGAGCCACTGTGCATCGGGCGTGACCATGCGCCAGCTGGCCAAATTGTCGAGGGCTGTGCCCCACAACACGGCCTTTTTGCCGCCCGCATTCATGGCGATGTTGCCGCCAATGCAGCTGGCCTCAGCAGACGTAGGATCAACGGCAAATACCCAACCGGCGCGCTCTGCGGCATCGGCTACGCGCTGTGTGACCACGCCCACTTCGGTCCACAATGTGGGTACTTCTTTATCGAGTCCGGGTAACTGAAGCATCTCAACGCCCGACATGGCTTCGAGTTTTTCAGTGTTGATGACGGCACTGTTCCAAGTCAGAGGCACTGCACCGCCGGTGTAACCAGTACCACCGCCACGAGGAATGATGGTCAGTCCCAAAGTGAAGCAAGCTTTGACCAAATTGGCCATCTCGGCTTCTGTGTCGGGTGTCAGCACCACAAAAGGATATTCAACACGCCAGTCGGTGGCATCTGTGACGTGACTGACGCGAGACAAGGCATCAAATTTGATGTTGTCTTTGGCGGTGTGCTTGCCAAGTCCCTTCTGCGTTTTTCGGCGCAACTGAGACATGGCCGAAAAAGTTTCGTCAAACGCTTGGACGGCATGGCCAGCCAATACCAATAACTCACCCACCAAGCCGTCTCGCAAGGCATCTGCTTCAGGCGTGCGGCGTTTTTGAACTTCACCCAAACGGTGCTGCAAAGCTTCCACCAACTGCTTTTGGCGGCCTGGGTTGTCTAGCAAGTCGTCTTGCAAATAGGGATTGCGCTGAACCACCCAAATATCGCCCATCACTTCGTAAAGCATGCGAGCAGACCTGCCTGTGCGGCGTTCGTCTCGAAGTTGATTGAGCAGGTCCCAGGCACGAGATCCCAACAAACGAATCACAATTTCTCGGTCGGAGAAGCTTGTGTAGTTGTAAGGGATTTCGCGCAAACGGGGTGACGAATCGTCAGCCTGAAGGAGGTGTTGGAGCGTGGTTGGAGCGTTCATGAGATATAGCCCGAATTTTACTGCAGGGGCTTAATCACGCACCGCAGGTGGGGGCAGTGACCCCAGACTTTGAGCTTAGTCATGGAAAGCCCGGGTTGTCATTAAACCTTCATGGCACTGTAATAGGATAACCAAATCGTGAGCTTATGCTGATGTTTGATTCAACCTCCAAAGGAGTACTTATGATTTACAAAAAAATACTTGCCGCTTTTGCTTTAGCCTCTTTCGCTACCTTCAGCGCGCAAGCCCAAACTGAAATTCAGTGGTGGCACTCTATGTCAGGGGCCTTGGGCGATTGGGTGGGTGACGTCGCCAAAGACTTCAATTCCAAGCAAAAAGACTTCAAAGTTGTGCCCGTTTTCAAAGGCAACTACGATGAATCCATGACTGCAGCCGTGGCTGCTTTCCGTGCTGGCAATGCCCCTCACATTCTTCAAGTTTTTGAAGTCGGCACTGCCACCATGATGGCCTCGAAAGGTGTTGTTGTGCCCGTCGAAAAAATCATGAACGACGCCGGCTACAAATTCGATGCTAAGTCGTATGTGCCCGCCGTGTCAGGCTATTACACTGCGCCCAATGGCCAAATGATGTCTTTCCCCTTTAACAGCTCCACCACTGTCATGTGGGTCAATCTTGACGCACTCAAAGCAGCTGGCGTTTCCACAGACAAGCTGCCCCAAACATGGCCTGAAGTGACATTGGCTGCAGCCAAGTTAAAAGCCAGCGGCCACAAGTGCCCTG
This sequence comes from uncultured Burkholderiales bacterium, assembly GCA_903856875.1. Lineage (GTDB taxonomy): Bacteria > Pseudomonadota > Gammaproteobacteria > Burkholderiales > Burkholderiaceae_C > Limnohabitans_A. The sequence continues at coordinate 7,941 of CAIODE010000292.1, read as the reverse complement.
TTACAACGGCCTGGCAAGGTTGGACCCAGTTAGAGTCATTCTCAACTTGGCACAACACTGAATTGGCCACCAAAGGCAACGGTATGCGCGGCTTAGATGCCCGTTTGGTTGTGAATTCACCCTTGCACGTACGCCACATTGAGAATTTGGGCAACATGGCACAGCAAGGTTTATTTGTTTACAAAGGTCGTGCTGGCAGCGCTGGCGCCAACTTTGAATCGGGTGAGTGCGCCATCAGCTTTAACTCATCTGGTGCCTATGCCGGCGTCAGCAAAAATGCGAAATTCAAATTTGCAGTGGGCACCCTGCCTTACTACCCCGATGTTGCAGGTGCACCCCAAAACACAGTGATTGGTGGCGCCAGTTTGTGGGCCATGTCTGGAAAGAAAGCAGAAGAATACAAAGGTGTTGCCGCTTTCTTCAACTATCTGTCAGACCCCGCCATTCAATCCGCCAACCACAAGCGCACGGGTTACTTGCCTGTCACCATGGCCTCACTCAAGTTGACCGAAGAGTCTGGTTTCTACAAGCAAAACCCAGGCACTGACATTGGTGTGAATCAAATGATTCGCAAAACCACAGACAAATCACGTGGTATTCGCTTGGGCAATTATGTTCAAATCCGCACCATTGAAGACGAAGAACTCGAACAAGTTTGGGCTGGCAAGAAAACTGCCAAAGAAGCGTTGGACAGCATCGTTAAACGCGGTAATGAGTTGCTCGAGAAATTCGAAAAGGCCAACAAGTCCTAATTGGAAGCTTTGTTGAATGGCTTGAGTTTCAAGCTGTTTTTGACAGGAGCCCGACGAGAGGTCACTCTCGTTGGGTTTATTAATTTTGAACGGCGATAAAAAAGTAATTTTCAAATCAAGTTGGTTGCCTTGGGTGCTGATTGCACCCCAGGCCTTCATCATCCTTGCTTTTTTCTTTTGGCCTGCTGCGCAGGCATTGATGCAGTCTTTCCAGCAGTCGGATGTTTTTGGCACCACAGTCGAATGGAATGGCATTGAAAACTTTGCAAGTCTTTGGCGCGATGAAACCTATTTGGCTTCGTTCAAAACCACTGCCGTCTTTTCAATTTTGGTAGCCGGGCTTGGCATTTCTTTGTCCTTGCTTTTGGCTTTTTTTGCAGACCGCATTACCAAAGGTGCGTGGTGCTATCGCACTCTTCTAATATTGCCTTACGCAGTTGCACCTGTTGTCGCTGGCGTGTTGTGGCTGTTTCTATTTTCGCCGTCCGTGGGCTTGGCAGCTTACATGCTAGAAAAGCTGGGCATTCACTGGAACTCATTATTGAACAGCGACCATGCCATGGCATTGATCGTGATAGCTTCAGTTTGGAAACAAATTTCCTACAACTTTCTGTTTTTTTTGGCAGGTTTTCAAAGTATTCCTAAATCTCTGATTGAAGCCGCTGCCATCGATGGCGCCAGCGTTTGGAAAAGATTCTGGACCATTCAACTGCCACTTCTCACACCCACGACATTCTTCTTGTTGGTCGTCAATACGGTGTACGCATTTTTCGAGACCTTCGGCATTGTCGATGCCACCACCAAGGGTGGCCCAGGAAAAGACACGGCCATTTTGGTTTATAAAGTTTATTTTGATGGCTTCAAAGCCATGGATTTGGGTGGCTCTGCAGCTCAATCGGTGATCTTGATGTTCATCGTCATCAGTCTCACGGTCATTCAGTTCAAGTACGTAGAACGCAAGGTCAATTATTAATATGATCGAACGCAATCGATGGTTGACCTTCCTCACTCACCTGGTGCTTTGCATTGGTGTGATCGTCATCGTTTTTCCAATTTACCTCGCATTGGTGGGCGCCACTCACTCATCCCAAGAGATGGCGCAATCTCCCATACCCGTTTGGTTTGGCAGTGAAGGACTGACCAACTTCAAAACCATTCTCATGGGAGAAGGGCCCGGCGTTACAACCCAACTGCCTGTATCGAGAATGATGTGGGTCAGTTTGGTCACCGCACTGTGCATTGCATTTGGCAAAATTACCATTTCATTGCTCAGTGCATTTGCCATTGTTTATTTTCAATTTCCATTTCGCAAAACCGTGTTTTGGGGCATCTTCGTCACTTTGATGTTACCGGTAGAAGTGCGCATCGTTCCAACCTACAAAGTGATTGCAGACTTTGGCATGGTCAACAGTTTTGCTGGCCTGACCATTCCTCTGATTGCATCAGCCACGGCCACTTTTTTATTCCGTCAGTTTTTCTTAACAGTGCCAGATGAACTGACTGAAGCCGCCAAAATGGATGGTGCCAAACCCATGCGATTCTTTTGGGATGTACTTTTACCATTGTCAAAAACCAGCATGGCCGCCTTGTTTGTCATTCAGTTTATTTATGGTTGGAACCAGTACCTTTGGCCACTGCTCATGAGTACGGAGGAGCGCATGTACCCCATTGTCATGGGCATTCGAAGCATGACCGCTGGGGCTGACTCACAAATCCAATGGAATCTGGTCATGTCTACCGCTATTTTGGCCTTGCTACCGCCCGCCTTGGTGGTCGTGCTGATGCAAAAATGGTTTATCAAGGGCTTGGTTGATACCGAGAAATAAAGTATGGCTTCCATTACCCTCACGCACATTCAAAAGACCTATGGCCTTGGCGCCAAAAGCAACACAGTGATTCAAGATTTCAGTGCACAGATCATGGATGGCGAGTTTGTGGTCATTGTGGGGCCCTCAGGTTGCGGAAAATCGACATTGCTTCGCATGGTCGCTGGCTTGGAAGAAATTACCAAGGGCGATATTTCGATTGGCAACAGAGTTGTTAACCAAGTCGAACCTTCTGAGCGAGATATCGCCATGGTGTTTCAAAATTACGCCTTGTACCCTCACATGAGCGTTTTCGACAACATGGCTTATGGTCTGAAGATTGCCAACAAGCCCTTAGATGAAATTAAGGCCCGTGTTGCAAAGGCTGCAGACATACTAGAGCTGTCACACTTATTGCTACGCAAACCCCGTGAGTTATCGGGCGGTCAACGCCAGCGCGTTGCCATGGGCAGGGCGATCGTGCGTCAACCTCAAGTGTTTTTGTTTGACGAACCTTTGTCCAATTTGGACGCCAAATTGCGCGCCCAAACCCGTTTGGAAATTCAAAAGTTGCACCGCGAATTGGGCATCACTTCCTTGTTCGTGACGCACGATCAAGTAGAAGCTATGACCTTGGCGCAGCGAATGATTGTGATGAACGGCGGTGTGATGGAACAGTTTGGCACGCCTGAAGAGGTCTACAACCGCCCTGCTAGCACCTTCGTTGCCAGCTTTATAGGCTCTCCCCCTATGAATCTACTCCATCACGCCCCCGATTTGGCCGAAGGTCTAATTTTAGGCATTCGACCTGAGCACTTAGAGATTTCAGACCATGGATGGGCTCTCACAGTAGATACCGTCGAGCTGCTTGGTGCAGAACGTTTGGTGCATGCCAGGTTGGAAAATGAAGCCCTTACTTTGAGACTGGATGCCAGTTTGACGGCGCCCAAAATCGGCGAGCTTTTCCATGCCACGCCCAAAGCGGGTTGCATTCATCATTTCAGCGCTGAAACAGGAAAACGTCTGTGACTTTGATTACTGCCAATCTGCTCAAGCCATGGCCCTATCCAAGATGGGTTGCCCACCGAGGCGCTGGCACTTTGGCGCCTGAAAACACTCTGGCTGCATTTCGCAAAGGCGCTGAATATGGCTATCGCATGTTTGAATGCGACGCCAAACTCAGCGCAGACAATGTGGTGTTTTTGATGCATGACGCCACACTGAATCGAACCACCAATGGCCATGGCATTGGTGGTGAGCAAAATTGGCTTCAACTGTCTCAGTTAGACGCAGGCAGTTGGCACTCCAGACACTTCAGCGGCGAACCCCTGCCCACGCTGGCCAATTTAGCGCACTATTGCATTCGCAATCGCTATTTTCTGAACATTGAAATCAAACCGACACCTGGCGTTGAATTCAAAACTGGTGAGATCGTGGCCCAACAAGCGGCTCTTCTTTGGGAGCATGAAGAAGTACCGCCCTTGCTTACTTCTTTTCAAGTGGATGCTTTAAAAGGGGCTCAGCAAGCCGCACCTCAATTGCCCCGAGGTTTGTTGCTGCACAACCTGCCTGAAGGCTGGCTAGACACTGCCAAGTCCTTGAATTGCAGCGCTGTCGTCTGCCAATTTGCTTTATGGACAACCGAAATAGTAGATGCGGTTCACAGCGCAGGCATGCGTTGTCTCAGTTACACCGTCAATGACGAATGGGCTACCCAGCACCTGATTGCAATAGGAACAGACGGCATCATCACTGACCGGGTCGATGCCTTCAGCCCCGCAACTTAAAGCGCATTTGCAAAGCCCACTCTACGGTGGCGCAAACCAAGACAAGGGCGCCATAGCTTGCCATTTTGCCGTCGTTTCCCGTCATGACCAGGCCAGCCACCAGCACGGTCAGGCCGCAAATGGCATTGAGCAGCCAACGCCAAAGCCACTTGATTTGAGATTGGCGTCTGAATTGGAACTAGCACCACAGCGTGATCCCCAAGGAAAGTACCAGCGCAGGCAGGCACAAATTCACCAAATGCCAAAATACGTCATCCCAAGTCATTCATTTCCTTCTCTGTTGGTACAGGTTTTATAATCTGAAACATGGCAGTTTGGGCATTGGGGTTAAACCACACAACAGCCCCGCTCGATTTGCGCGGGCGGTTTGCCTTTGCCTTGGAACAGTTGCCGCCTACTTTGCAGCAACTCAGGGGCAACTTGGCCTCACACACAGCGCGTGAACCTGAAGCCGCCATTCTCTCAACTTGCAATCGCACAGAAATTTATTGTGCCGCAGATCAGCTTGTTGTTGATGAAACTCTCAATTGGCTGGCTCAAACCGGTGGCGTCTCTGCCCAAGAACTCCGCGCCCACACCTACATGCTTGAAGAAGGCCATGTGGCCAGGCATGCCTTCAGAGTGGCAAGCGGCCTTGACTCTATGGTCTTGGGAGAAGCGCAAATTTTGGGGCAACTCAAAGATGCCGTGAGAGCCGCAGAAGAGGCCGGCGCCTTGGGCAGCACCCTGAACCAATTGTTCCAACGCAGTTTTGCAGTGGCCAAAGAGGTCCGTTCCACCACTGAAATTGGCGCCCATTCCATCAGCATGTCCGCCGCAGCCGTTCGCTTAGCGGGTCAAATTTTTGAAGACCTCACCAAAATCAGAGTTTTGTTTGTGGGCGCCGGTGAAATGATTGAGTTGGTGGTCACCCACTTTGCGGCCAAAAATCCACGCAGCATGGCCATCGCCAACCGCAGCATGGACCGCGGTGAAAAACTCGCAAATCAATATGGTGCTGAAGTCATGCGCCTGTCTGAACTGCCAGATCGGCTTCATGAGTTTGATGCGGTCATCAGTTGCACCGCAAGCACTTTGCCCTTGATCGGCTTGGGCGCTGTAGAGCGCGCCTTGAAAAAACGCCGCAATCGGCCCATGTTCATGGTGGACTTGGCGGTGCCGCGCGACATCGAACCCGAAGTCAAATCCTTAGAAGACGTCTACCTCTATACCGTTGACGACTTGGCCAGCGTCATTCAAACAGGTCAGGCGCACCGGCAAGCGGCCGTGGCCGAAGCCGAAGTGATCATTGACGCGGGTGTGCAAAGTTTCATGCACTGGATGCTCCAACGCGGCAGCGTGCCCCTCATTCAGCAACTCAATGCACAAGCCGATGAATGGCGCGAGGCAGAACTGGCCCGTGCCCGCAAAATGTTGGCCAAGGGTGATGATCCCGAAAAAGTGCTGGAAGCACTTTCACGCGGTTTGACCCATAAGATGCTTCATGGCGCGATGGCAGAACTGAGAGAAGCAGATCCTGAACACGTGGCCCAAGCCACACACGCCGTTCAACGTCTCTTCTTGCGCAAAGAACGCTAGCGACCCTCGCCCAAGCCTGCGCTGCATTGAGATGGACTCAATGCCTCTTCCAATTTCTCGCAAAGATTCATGAAACCCTTTTTACGTCACCAGCTTGAGCGGTATGTACAGCGTCTAGAAGAGCTGGACTTTTTGCTATCGCGCGAAGACATCATGGCCGACATGAACCAGTTTTTAAAACTGTCGCGTGAACATGCTGAGGTGAGCGCCTTGGCCAAACGTTATGCGCGTTATTTAGAGCGAGAAAGCGATTTAGAAGCTGCCCATGCCATGCTAGAAACCAGCAGCGAAGACATCGAGATGCAAGCCATGGCCCATGAAGAAATTCAAAGTGCCTCACAAGAAATGAGCGAGTTGGAAGCTGAGTTGCAGCGTATGCTGCTGCCCAAAGATCCAGACGATGCGAGACCCGCTTATTTAGAAATTCGCGCAGGGACGGGCGGCGACGAGTCAGCGCTTTTTGCAGGCGACCTGCTGCGCATGTACACCAAGTTTTTTGAGCGCAAAGGCTGGCGCGCCGAAATCATGTCAGAGTCTGCCAGTGAGTTGGGTGGCTACAAAGAGGTGGTCATTCGCATCGAGGGTGACAACGTGTTTGGCACACTGCGCTTTGAGTCGGGGGGCCACCGCGTGCAACGCGTGCCCACCACGGAAACACAAGGCCGCATTCACACCAGTGCTTGCACGGTGGCGGTTTTGGCAGAGCCCGATGAAGCCCAAGCCGTCACCATCAACCCTGCCGACTTGCGCATTGACACCTACCGCGCCAGCGGAGCGGGTGGTCAGCACATCAACAAAACAGATTCTGCTGTGCGCATCACGCACATTCCTACCGGCATCGTGGCCGAGTGCCAAGACGATCGCAGCCAACACCGCAACAAAGCCAAAGCCATGCAGGTTTTGTCGGCACGGATTCAAGAAAAAGACCGCAGCGAGCGAGCGGCCAAAGATGCGGCACTGCGCAAAGGCTTGATTGGAAGTGGCGACCGCTCAGACCGAATTCGCACCTACAACTTTCCGCAAGGACGCCTTACCGATCACCGCATCAACCTCACCTTGTACAAGCTGAGTTTCATCATGGAAGGTGATTTGGAAGAAGTCACCCAATCACTTCAACATGCTAGGCAAGCCGAGCAACTGGCTGATTTGGAGTCAAGTCTGCCATCATGAACGTCTCACAATGTTTAAAGCATAGCCAGGTTTTAGGTCTGACGCGTCTGGAAGCTCAAATCCTGTTCTTGCATGCCGCAGGCAGATCGCTGCACGACCGCGCTTGGCTGTTGGCACACGATACAGACGAGGTCATTCCAGAACAACTTAAAGCATTTGAAGCATTGGCACAGCGCCGACTGCAACATGAACCTGTGGCCTACATCGTGGGGGAAAAAGAGTTTTTTGGGCTTAGCTTGACCATCGACAAGCGGGTGCTTGACCCCAGAGCTGACACCGAGGTGCTGGTGGAATGGGCCTTGGCATGCGGTCAAGGCATAGAAAGCGCCCGATACCTTGATTTAGGCACAGGCAGTGGCGCCATCGCTTTGGCACTCAAATCGCAGCTGCCAGGCGCTGAAGTGCTGGCCGTGGACAACACCGCAGAGGCTTTAAGCCTTGCTTTGCAAAATGCCCAAAAACTGGGACTCGATGTCAGCTTCTTGCAGAGCAACTGGCTCTCAGAAGTTCATGGCAAATTCAATGTGCTGGTGTCCAATCCACCCTACATTGAAGACCACGACCCGCACTTGGCACAATTGACCCACGAACCCCTCCAAGCGCTGGCAAGCGGTGCCGATGGCCTTCTAGACATCCGAAACATCGTTCAAAACGCGCCCAATCACTTGGAAATGGGCGGCTGGCTGCTGATCGAACACGGCTGGCAGCAGGCCCCAGCGGTCAGAGGCCTGCTGGAACAAGCTGGATTCAAGCAAGTGCAGTCCAAATTAGACTTGGCAGGCATCGAACGTTGCTCTGGCGGCCAAAAATAGACCCTTGTCTGCAAATAGCCCGACAACATGAAATAAT
>CAIODE010000291.1 GCA_903856875.1 uncultured Burkholderiales bacterium | reverse complement strand
TTCGGTCGATGTGAAAGTTGACACCATCGACTGCATGCAGCACACCGTCATCGGTATCGAAGTGAACTTGCAGGTCTTGAACTTTCAACAAGGGGTTGGTGGACATCCAGAAACCTCTTTAAAGCACACGGCGAGGATCATAGGCATCCCGCAGTCCGTCGCCAATGTAGTTGATGGTGAGCACCGTGATGAAAATCAAGGCACCAGGAAATAGGGCCCAGTGAACCGCCACATCCATGTGATCTTTGGCATCGAACAAAATGCGACCCCAAGTTGGAATGTCGGGTGGAAATCCCAGCCCTAAAAATGAAAGCGTGGACTCGGCAATGATGGCCGCAGCCACATCGATGGTTGCCGCCACAATGACAGGGCCCATGGCATTGGGCAAAATATGCACTGTGACTTGTCGCCAAGAGCTGGCACCCAAGGCACGGGCAGCTTCTACAAACTCTTTTTCACGCAATGTGAGAAATTGCGCTCTGACCAATCTGGCCACTGGCATCCACCGCAAACCACCAATAACGGCCACAACCAAAATGAACACACCGGCCTCAGGTCCCACTAATTTTTTCAATTTATCGTTGAACAAATAGAAAATCAAAAGCAGCAAAGGCAATTGTGGCAAGGACAAAAACAAGTCTGTGATCCACATTAAGAACACATCGACAGGGCCCTTGGACATGCCAGCCACCGCACCTACAACCACGCCAACGCTAATGGCAATCAGCATGGCGGCCAATCCTACGGCCAAGGAAATACGGCCTCCGTAAAGCACGCGAGCCAAGATGTCTTGTCCTAAATCATCGGTGCCCAAGGGATGGACCCAAGAGGGTCCTTGCATGCGGGCCGTAAAATCAATTTCATTGATTGGCACTCGCCACAGCCATGGACCTAACAAAACGGCCAACACAATGAAGCTTAAAACAACCGTACAAACTACTGCCAGTTTGTGGCGTTTGAACCTGCGCCACGACTCTCGTCCTGGCGACTGTGCTGACGGCTTGGCCACCAAGGCCTTGTTGTCAGTTGAAGGAGATGCGAGGGTCGAGCCAGCCATACAAAATATCTGCTAATAAATTACACGCAATCACCAAGGTGGAGAACACAAAAGTGACAGCCATGACCACCGGGGTATCGTTGGCCAACATGGAGCTGATGATGAGAGAGCCAATGCCGGGGACACGAAAAATTTGCTCTGTGACAATGGCCCCGCCAAAAATAGCCGGCATCTGAAGCGCAACCAAAGTCACAACGGGAATGAGTGCATTGCGCAAAACGTGCTTGGTAATGACCACTTTTTCTGACAAGCCTTTTGAACGTGCCGTGGTGACGTAGTCCAAACGAATGACATCAAGCACTGCAGAGCGCACATACCTTGTCCAAGCGCCAGCTTGAAACAAGCCCAGGACCGTGACCGGCATGATCATTTGCTTAAAGTGCTCCCAGAAAAAGCGCCAGCCTGTTTCAGGAATGTCTGCCCTGTAAACAAATGGCAACCAGTCCAAGTGAATACTGAAAAACAAAATGAGCAAAATACCTGTGAAAAAGGTGGGCAATGAAAAACCAATAAAAGCCAGCGTACTGGCAATTTGGTCAAACAATGAGTAAGGCCTTGTGGCCGCATACACGCCCACTGGAATAGCGATACACAGAGCCAACAATTGCGACGATCCGATGACCAACAAGGTGACCGGAATGCGCTGCATGATGAGGGTCTCTACATTGATCCGGCTGATGAATGAATAACCCCAGTCGCCCCGAAGCATGGCCGTGAGCCAGTTCCAATAGCGAACCATGAGAGGGTCGTCCAAACCAAACTTCAGCCTTAAGGCCATGGCCACTTCGGCTGGAATGTTTGGGTTGGAAACCAACTCGGAAAAAGGATCACCCGGCGCCAGTGCCAAAACAGAGAACAACACCAAGCTGATGCCCAAAAGACTGGGCACGGCGATCATCAATCGCCGAAGGACATAACGGAACATAGAACTTGCTTAAGTGGTCTTGTACCAGTCTTGTAAAAGCCACAAATCATTGTCCCAGCCAGACAAAGGCGCTACCAAATTGTGAACTGCAGCCGAAGTACGGGGGCGGTACACCACTGGAATGATGGCAATGTCGTTGATGGGCATGTCGTTCATCTTCACAAACATGGCAGCACGCTTGACAGGGTCCATCTCTGATTGAGCAGCCAAATAAGTTTTGTCATATTCAGGATTGCTGTAGCGCGTAGAGTTGCGGCCAAGCCATTTGTTGGCTTTGCTTGCGAACTCAGTGCTCAAGTACTGATTCATGAACACTTCAGGATCAGGTTGCGGCATGGTGGTGGTGAACATTTGCATGTCGACATACAGCTTGGTGTAGGTGTCTGGATTGGCGGGATCTGACGAGAAGTAGACCGATGCAGGCACCGATTTCAATTCCATGTCAATGCCAGCCTTTTGAGCGGCTTGTTTGATAATTTGTTGGGTTTTTTGACGCGGCCCATTGATAGAGGTTTGGAAAACCAACTTGAGTTTTTTACCGCCTTTTTCGCGAATGCCGTCAGCGCCTTTTTTCCAACCAGCTGCCTCTAAGACTTGGGCTGCCTTTTCTGGGTTGAACTCGTATTTTGTATTTTTAGACACAAAGCGTTGCGGGTTGTTCAGGAAGTTGGCAGTTGCAATACCGGTACGGCCGTAGATGTACTTTTGCACGCCGTCGCGGTCGACACACAAACTGATGGCTTGGCGAACCGCAAATTCCGACAAGATGGGGTGCTTGGATTTGGGGTGCGAGCGTTCGCCATCTGTTTCAGTCCAAGGGTCGGCCATGTTCAATTGAATGAACTCAATGTTGCCACCCGGGGTAATGGTCGTTTTGCCCTTACCGCCCTGCTCCAAACGAATGAGAAGTTCGTCTTCGACTTGCAAATTCCAAGCGTAATCGTATTCACCCGTTTGCAACACAGCACGCGCAGCAGACACGGCATCACCACCGCCCTTCATTTCGATGCTGTCAAAGTAAGGGCGATTGGCTTGATGGTAGTTGGTGTTGATCACACCCCGCAACATGTCACCCGGTTTGAAATCAGTGAACTTATAGGGGCCAGTGCCCACGGGCTTGAGGTTGGCGGGTGCGTCGCGAGAAGTAGCCCCTTTGTAAGCCTCAAAAACGTGTTTGGGAATGATCAGGCCAGCTGCACTGACAAAAGGATCGGCCCAAAATGGCGAAGGTTTTTGGTATTCGACTTTGACT
>CAIODE010000290.1 GCA_903856875.1 uncultured Burkholderiales bacterium | reverse complement strand
ACTGCACGGCAAACTCGGCATCCACCATGCCGCCCGGACTGTGCTTCACATCAAAAAGGTCGGGCTTGATGGTGTGTGCTGTTCGGACCCGATTGCGCATGGTCACGATTTCAGACTTCAAAGAGGTTTCATCACGGGGTGCGCTGATGACGCTGCGTCTGACTTGGTTAAACCGACTTGCCATTTCTTCATTGCCCATCACAAAACGTGCGCGCGTCATGGCCTGATGCTCCCACGTCCACGCAGTGTTGCTTCCTCTTTGCTGTTGATAATCCTCAAATGCAGCGAAAGTGGTTACCAACAAACCTGAGCTTCCATTGGGGCGAAGCGCCGTATCGATTTCAAACAAATCACCTTCTGAGGTTTTCACGGTAAACCAATTGATGAGCTTTCTGACAAAGGCGCCATAGGCTTCTTGCGCTCGCTCATCGGCGTCCTCATAAACAAAAACGATGTCTAAGTCGCTGCCATAACCCAGTTCTTTGCCGCCCAATTTGCCGTAAGCCACAATGCCAAACAGGGGCACCTCACGGTGCCGGTTTTTCAAACACGACCAACACCATTCGGCGGTAATGCGCAAAACGGCATCGGCCATGGCACTCAAGTCGTCGGCCACTTGCTCCACGGTCAAGCGCCCCTCCACATCACGCGCCAAGGTTCTAAAAACCTCGGCATGGTGTGCACGCCGAAGCAAGTTCAACAAGTTCTCTTCATCGTCTTCGTGGGTTCTTTTTAAGGCGGCCCGTCGGGCCTGAAGCTCTGACTCAAAGTCTTGCGCCACAAACCTTTGTTGCAACATATCGCCATTGGCCAGTTCATCAATCACACCTGGATGCTGAACCAAATAGCGTGCAGGCCATTTGGCCGCGCCCAGCAAACGTAGCAATCTTTCATGGACAGAAGGGCGCTCTAGCATCATGGCCAAATAACTTTCGCGGCGCATCAAAGGCTCCATCCAGTCTGCCATTCGCACCACGGCATCCTCTTCGACTCGGCCTTCTTGGAGCCATTGCGCCGTGCGCTGCAATAGCCGCATGAGGCGGCCTCTTGCATCATCCCGAAGGCTTTTGACCTTGGGGCTGTCTTGCCAATGGGCCAAGCGCGCTCTAGCCTCGCCCTGAAAAAGGTCTAACACCGCCTCTAGCTCGGGCCGCTCACGGGAGGCGTCCGTCTGACAAGATTTGCATTGGCGATCACCCCCCAACAAGATGTCGAACTCATGTGCCACGATTTCGCGGTGCGCATCTAAATCGGTCAGGAAATCATGGCTCGCCGCATAGCCCATGGTGCACGCAATCCACTGCAAATCTGAATCTTGCGAGGGCAACACATGTGTTTGCTGATCGTCTAAGTATTGAATGCGATGTTCCACTTTGCGCAGAAACACATAGGCCTGGGTCAAAGCCTGAGCAGTTTCTGCGGGCATCAAACCGGCTTTGGCCACGCGCTGAATGGCATCGAGAGTGGGGCGCGTTCGCAGCTCTGGAAACTGGCCGCCCCGCACCACCTGCAACAACTGCACCGTGAATTCAATTTCTCGAATGCCGCCCCTTGAAAGTTTGACATCGTTGGCGCGCTCAGGGTGTCCTGCGCTTCTCTTGGCAGCGTGATCTCGAATTTGTTGGTGCAAGGTTCTCAAAGACTCAAATACGTTGTAGTCCAAATAGCGTCTGAACACAAAGGGCAAAACCACACTGCGAAGCTTGGTTGCGGAACCATTTTGGAGGGCACGTTTGGGTGCGATGACCCGGCTTTTCATCCAAGCAAAGCGCTCCCACTCGCGGCCCTGAACCAACAAATACTCTTCCAAAGCGCCCAAAGAGACCACGCTGGGTCCTGAGTTGCCGTTCGGCCGAAGTGCCAAATCCATTCGAAAAACAAAACCATGTTCAGTGGTCTCGCCAATCAAAGTGAAGAGCGCCTTTACGGCTCGGCTGAAATACTCTTGCACCGAAATTTTTCCTGAGCCCAGTGCGTTGCCGGCTGTTTCGCCATCTTCGTCGTACACATAAATGAGGTCGATGTCGCTCGAGACATTGAGTTCGCGAGCACCTAACTTGCCCATACCGACCACCCAAAACTCTGCTCTTTCGCCAGAGGCCAACAGGGGCGCTCCGTGGCGTTCATCTAAGTCCTGAAATGCCTGCTGACAGGCTTCGTCCAGGGCGATTTCCGCCAAGTGGGTCACCCCCAGGGTGATGGTTTCGAGTGGCGCCTCTTGCTCACAATCCAATGTCAGGAGACGCGCCATGGCCCACTGGCGCAAGATACGCAAAGCGGGGCCTACACCGTAGCCTTGGCTGCGCAATTGTTGGTAGGCCTGATTTAAAAGCGCACGGTGCGGCACGCCCGATGGTAGGCTGGAGAAAACATTGGCATAGCGCCTTTGAAGCCTTTGAAAAAAACGCGAGCCTTCTGAGAGCGCAGGGGGGCGTTTTGAATCCATGTCTGGGTCTGTCGCAAAAGGGCTTGTGGCGGTCATAATTCCCTGCCTAGGTCTTTATGTCCGTAACGTCATTCGAATGTTGAAGTTTTCTACCCTTGCCCAAGTTTGCAGCAGTGCCCTGCGCTTTGCCGCGTGGGTTTTGTTGGTGAGCGGCTTTGTTTTGGGCCTGGCGTGGGCTGCGTTGCATTTTTGGATTGTGCCTCGAATTGAAGACTTCAGGCCCAAATTCGAAAACTTGGCCACGCAAGCCATTGGGGTGCCGGTTCACATGGGCAAGTTGTTGGCCATTTCATCGGGTTGGATGCCAACTTTCGAAATCCATGACCTCAGTTTGCTGGACCCAGAGGGACGGCGCGCCCTCACGCTGCCCAAAGTTATTTTTGCCATCAGCGTTCAATCGGTGCTTAGGCTTGGCGTCGAGCAGTTGGTCATTGAGTCTCCCACCTTGGACATTCGTCGGGCAGCAAATGGCGACTGGCGAATTGCTGGTCTTGCCTTGAAAAAAGACAACTCACCCGACTCCGCTTTCGCTGACTGGGTTTTTTCGCAAAAAGAAATCCTTGTGCAGCATGGCACCGTGGTTTGGACCGACGAGTTCAACCCTTTAAACAGAGACAAGTCAACCGTGAATTTGAGTCAGGTGTCTTGGCTCTTGCGAAATACGGCACGCCATCATCAATGGCGACTAGACGCGGCACCCCCTTCAGGTTGGGGCGATCCCTTCATTTTGATGGGCGATCTACGCCGTGGCCTTTTATCGACACATCCAGGGCGAGTCAAAGATTGGAGTGGTCAGATTCATGCTGAATTCTCAGATGTGAATCTGTCACAACTAGGGCCCCACCTGCCTTGGAAAGTCAACGCCACGCAAGGCCAAGGCGCCTTGCGCATGTGGCTTGATTTAAACCATGGCGACATTCAACAGGCGACTGCAGACTTGGTGCTAGAGAATGCCAAAGCGCAACTCAGCCCCGAATTGGAAAGTTTGTCATTCAAGAGCATTGCAGGGCGTGTATCGTTCAAACCCATGGCCAGTGGCTTTGATTTTTCAACCGAAGGTTTGCGTTTTGATACCTCCGATGGTTTGCATTGGCCGGGCGGTAACATCAGCCTTTCTTATGCAGAGGCTGACAAGGGCGCCAGCGCACAGGGCCGTTTTCATGGCGAAAAATTAGACTTGCTCGCACTTCGAAAAATTGCACTGCAATTGCCATTGCCTGAGCCAGCGCGACAAACTTTGCTGGAACACAAAGTCAGTGGTTTGGTCAATCCGCTGCACATCGAGTGGACCGAAAAATACACGGGCCAAGACAAAACGTACCAAGTCAAAGCCGCCAACGGCCGCTTTGATAATTTCTATTTTGAAGGTGGAAAACCTGGCTCATCTTCCGAAAATTGGCCCGGCATTGAGAATGCAAACATCAGCTTTGACATGAATGCAGAAGGCGGCCATGTCAACGCCTCGATTCAAAAAGGGGCGCTTCAAATTAATCGCATTCTTGAAGATCCGCGCATCCCCTTGGACAAACTGCAGGCCGCCATCAAGTGGCAGCAGCAAAAAAATCAACTGGTGGTTCCCGAATGGCAATTGAGCTTAAGCAATGCCGATTTGACGGGTGATTTCAAAGGCAGCTGGAAACCCAGCCCGCTTCCGGACAGTTTGGGTGTTTTGGATTTGCAAGGCAACATCCAACAAGGCGATGCTTCACGTGTTCATCGTTACCTGCCTTTGAGCATTTCACAAAGTGTTCGCTACTATGTCCGCGATTCGGTTTTAAAAGGCAGTCTTCAGAGCGTTGCCGTCAAAATCAAAGGCGATCTGAAACAAGTTCCATTTGTAAACCCCAAAGAGGGCGAGTTCAGATTTGCTGGCAAGGTCAAAGAGGCTCAATACGCCTACGTTCCACCGGCAAGCCCCAACCCGGCCAATCGCAATGCAAGCTCAGAGGGCATTTGGCCGATCATGAACAGCGTCAATGGTGACATTCTGTTTGACCGACTTAACTTCAAAGTCAATGGTGCTTCAGGCAAATGGGGCAACATGCCCTTCACGCAAATTAAAGCGGAAATCCCCCATCTCAATGGCCCGGTGATTGTGAACGTTCAAGGAGACTCAAAGGCCAGCGCCAATGTGGTCTTGAATGAGCTGCGCCTTTCACCTGTGAACTACATGATCAGTGGCGCTTTGATGCAAGCCAGCAGCACCGGCACATTGACGACGCGCCTAAAGATGACTCTGCCCTTGGCTGACCTTGAAAAAACAAGCCTTCAAGGCAGCGTTGCCCTCAGTGGCAATGACATTCGCATGCAGTCCGTGGTGCCCGTTTTTGAAAAAGCACAAGGCACCATTCAGTTCACAGAAGCTGGCTTCAGTTTGATGGGCGTCAACGCGCAGTTTTTAGGTGGCCCCATCAAGCTGGAGGGCGGCACTCGAAAACTTGCACCACGCAGCACAGAAGCCAATCCTCTCATTCGCATTCAAGGTCAAGTGACTGCCAATGGTTTGCGACAAGCCAAAGAAATTCCAGCCCTGAGCTTGCTCGCTCAACATGCCAATGGCGCAAGCAACTACACGGCCAGCCTGGGTTTTAAAGGCGGGCAAAGCGAATTGAGCATTCAATCGCAACTTCAAGGTTTGGCATTGAGTTTGCCTGCGCCCCTTCAAAAGAAGGCCGATGAACAGGTGGCCTTCAAGTTTGAGAATCTGGTTCAAAGCGTCAGCAACTCAAACCCCAGCAAGGCTCAACGCGATCAACTCCAGCTGATGTGGGGGCGTTCTTTGTCGGCAACTTATTTGCGCGATGTGAGTGGCGCCGATCCTCGCGTCATCCAGGGCCGATGGCAAGTCGGTGAAAGCTTTGCAACAGCTGGCAGCGGCCTCTCCGACTCTGGGGTAAGCGCCTCTTTCAATTTGCCCTCTGTTTCTGTCGACGACTGGGTGCAAGTGCTCTCGCCACCAAAGTCTAGCCCCGCTTGGAACTCGATCCCAAACGCACCACTGAGTGCGGCAACGCTAAACTACCTGCCAACGCGCATGACACTGAAAGCCACTGAGGTCACTGTGCAAGGTCGTCAAATGCACAATGTTTTTGTCAGCGGCTCGCGCGAAGGCTATTTGTGGCGATCCAATTTAGACGCCAAAGAGTTCAGTGGTTATTTAGAATACCGGCAGCCCAACAACCAAAATGCCGGTCGCATTTATGCGCGTTTAGCGCGCTTAAGTTTGCCGCCTTCGGCAGATCAAACCGTGGAGTCCCTGCTAGAGGACTCTCCCTTAAGCATTCCTGCACTGGACATTGTGGTGGAGGACCTGGAGTTGCGTGGCAAAAAATTGGGGCGCGTTGAAATTGAGGCTGTCAATACAGATTCGTCGGTGCCGCGCAATGCGGCTGGCCGCGAATGGCGTTTGAACAAGCTGAACATCACGCTGCCTGAAGCCAGCTTCAAAGCCAATGGCAGATGGATCACCTCTCGAGAGGGCGCGCAACAAGCCAGCACCGAAATGAATTTTCGACTGGACGTTTCTGATGCCGGTGATTTGCTAACGCGTTTAGGGACCAAAGACGCACTGCGCGGCGGCGCTGGCAAGTTAGAGGGGCAGGTCAACTGGCAAGGCTCTCCTATGACCTTACACTACCCCAGCTTGGGCGGCCGCTTCAATGTGAACATGGGGCGGGGACAGTTTCTTCAAGCTGAGCCAGGTGTCGCCAAGTTGTTGGGCGTCTTAAGTTTGCAAGCCTTGCCGCGGCGTTTGTTGTTTGATTTCAGAGACGTCTTCAGTGCTGGTTTTGCCTTTGACACGGTCCGCGGCGATGTCTTGATTCAACAAGGCATTGCCAGTACACGCAATCTGCAAATGAAGGGCGTCAATGCGGTCGTGCAAATGGATGGCAGTTCTGACATTGAAAGAGAAACGCAAAATTTGCGCGTCCTGATCTTGCCCGAAGTGGATGCGGGTACCGCCTCTTTGTTGGCGGCCATCGCACTGAACCCCGCGATTGGTTTAAGCACTTTCTTGGCACAACTGGTTCTCAAACAACCTCTCAGCCGGGTCAACACACAAGAGTTCTTAATTGACGGCACCTGGAGCGACCCCAAGGTGACCAAAGTTACAGCCAACGCTGTTGCCCCTTAAGCCTTGTGGGTCTTTGCACATGACGCCAACTGACGCTTCATCGCCGCAAAACACACGTCCGCTTTGGCAGTTTTTCAAAACTGCAACTCGCTCCTTCACCGACCGTCGCTTTTCATTGTGGATTGCCTTGGTTGGGCTGGTGGTTGCGCTTTTGGTAACCTTGGTTTGGCTTGCGGGTCGGTATGAAGCCAGTCAATATCAGGCGGAATTAGACCGTGATACGGCAGATGCTGTAAGTGACCTTCGCAATGGTTTCAGCAGACACATTGTGAGCCTGCAAAACTTACAAGTGAAGTCGCTGCCCTCCAAATTATGGCAAGCAGAGTTTCAGCTTTTATTGAATCAAAACAGATCTTGGCTGCGCGTTGAAAGGCGCGACTTGCAAGTCCTGATTTTGGAGGCCGCCATCTCTCCCTTCAAGCCCACACTGTTTGACGCTAACAACCGAATGAATGAGCAAGCTGAAATCGTTCAAACGTGTTTGCGCTCAAAACGAGTCAAGGGACCCGCTTATTCCAGAAGTTACTTTGTGCCTCAAGCCAATGGCATTGGTTTGGAAGTGATGGAAATGTGTCTGCCTATCATTGAGCGCGGCAGTGCCGTTGGTTTTACGCTTTTAACTTACGGCCTTCAAGAAATTTTGGCCACAGAATTGGGCGAGACTTATGGCCGGCGCAATGAAATCTCTTTCATTGAGCCCGACGGCACGCGGCTGGCCGTTCATGGTACTTTGCCGCGCGCCAAACGGTTTTTCACTGCAACACAGTTATTAGACCTGCCAGGCACTACGCTGATGCTTCGAATGGATGGACGCCGCGCTGCGCCTGATCGCTTTCCAAATATCTTGCCGGCCTTGGTCATGGCCATGTCAATTGCACTGGTCTCCGTTTTGGTTTTGTTGGTGAAAGATTCTCGTCGCCGACTTAAAGCGGAGCGCGATTTGGCGGATGCGCTTGCTTTTCGAAAAGCCATGGAGGACTCCTTGGTCACGGGTCTGCGTGCGCGTGATTTAAAAGGTCGAATCACTTATGTGAATCCCGCGTTTTGTCAGATGGTGGGGTTTGAAGCCGATCAACTCTTGGGGCAATCTGCACCCATGCCGTATTGGCCGCCTGAAATGGTGGGCGAGTATCAACAACGCCAAGCTGTTCGATTGGCAGGCAACGCGCCGCCGCGAGAGGGTTTTGAGTCGGTTTTTGTGAGGAAAGATGGCTCGCGTTTTCCGGTCCTTATTTTTGAAGCCCCCTTGATCAATGTATTGGGGCAACAAACAGGTTGGATGAGTGCGTTTTTGGACATCAGCGAACAACGCCGCATTGAAGAGCTTTCGCGTTCTAGTCAAGAGCGCTTGCAGGCCACAGCGCGTTTGGCGACGGTGGGCGAGATGGCATCACTTTTAAGCCATGAGTTGAACCAACCTCTGGCCGCCATTTCAAGTTATGCAACGGGCTCATTGAACTTGCTGCGGCATCCAGAACACAGCAACGCGCAGCACCAATTGAACGACCTTCAAATGGCCTTTGAAAGAATTTCTGAGCAAGCGGGTCGTGCAGGCAAGGTCATCAACAGCGTTCATGATTTTGTGCGGCGGCGCGATCAGGACAAGGAAATCGTCACCCCTCAAGCCATCATCAATGCGGTCATGCCACTTGTGCAGTTGCAAGCGCACAAATTGCACGTTCGCATCGAAACCAAATTGAGTGAGCGCTTATCACCTGTTCTGTGTGACCGAACCATGGTCGAACAAGTCTTGTTGAACTTGGCGCGCAATGGCATGCAGGCGATGGACCACCCTGACTGTCGCAAGCGGCTCCTAACGCTTCAAGTTAAAAGGGCCGCGTCCAGCGAGTCACATGGGTGGCTTGAGTTTTCTATCACCGACATGGGGATCGGCATTTCTCCAGACATTGCACAACAATTGTTCACGCCCTTTTTCACAACCAAAGCAGAGGGCATGGGCCTGGGCCTCAGTCTTTGCCGAACCGTTGTCGAGCAACACGGTGGTCATTTGGAGTTCGAAGCGCAAGAACCCTGCGGCACGCTCTTTCGCTTTACCCTGCCTACGGCCCCTGAGCTGTGAGCAAGGCTAAAATCCGTTCATGCAACCCGCCCTAAACGCCTGTGTCTTCATCGTTGATGACGATGCAAGTGTTCGCGAAGCGATGGCTTGGTTGCTACGCTCTCGTCGACTGATGAGCGAGGCTTTTGCCAGTGCCGATGATTTTGAGCGCATGCTGCTAGAGCGGTTTCCTGGCCCCAAAACGCCCGTGCCTACCCAAGCCGGGTGTGTCTTGTTAGACGTTCGAATGCCAGGACAAAGTGGCTTGGCCTTATTTGAGACACTCATCGGCAACGGCTTGGCCCACACTTGGCCCGTTATTTTTTTGACGGGACATGCCGATGTGCCAACGGCTGTTGACAGCGTCAAGCGCGGCGCATTTGATTTTTGCGAAAAACCGTTCTCCGACAACGCCTTGGTTGATCGCGTAGAACAAGCCTTGGCTTTGTCCAATGAGCGCTTGGCGGTTCACCTCCAAAGTGCGGGACTGGTCTCGCGCCTTCAAGATTTAACAGAGCGAGAGCGCGATGTGATGCAGCTGGTGGTGGCGGGCTTGCCCAACAAACTCATCGCCAACCAACTTGACATCAGCGTGCGCACCGTTGAGGTTCATCGCTCGCGCGTTTTCGAAAAAATGGATGTGAAGTCTGCTGTCGAATTGGCAAATTTATTGCGGGAGATTTGAATGCGTTTGAAAGATCGCCCATCTTTCTTTCATTCTGTGGGCGGCCGCTTTTGTTGGCGCTCATTTGGCTTTTCTGATTTAAGTTCGCCCTTGTCTCGACCTGAAAACATGGTCCACCAAACAATCGCCAATAAGACAACCAACGCCAACAACGCTTCTAACAAAATCAAACCCATGCATCAACTCCTAGGATCATGGATTGTAGGAAGCTTCTGTGTTTTAGGTGCTTTACTTTTGGCTTCCTGCGCCGCCCCAGAGAAATCGCCAAGGCCTCAAGCCTTGGTCACACCGCCAGAGGCCTCTGTTGGTGACAACTCACCCGCAGTTTTACTGAAGTCCAAAAGTCGCTGGTTCTTGGCCAGTTGGTCAGATCTTCCTGGTTTTAACTCAGACAACTTCAACGAGGCGTGGGTCGCTTGGCGGCAAAACTGTGCACGCAGTTTACCCAACACCCAAAGCCTTTGTGCCGAAGTCAAGCGCTTAGACGGACAGCCTTCCGAGTTGCAAAAAAGCTGGGTGGTGCAAAACTTTCAACCCTACCGCGTTGAAAACCTCAATGCCGCCGCCGCGCCTGCCATTGGCCTTTTGACGTCTTATTACGAGCCCGTTTTTGAAGCCTCTCGAAGTGCAAAGCCTGGCTTTGACGTGCCCTTGTATGGCTTGCCTGCCCAATTAAAGGCGCGCACACCTTGGTACAGCAGAGAAGAGATTTCCAAATTGCCGGCAGCCCAAGTCGCACTCAAAGGCAAAGAAATTGCCTTCATTGCCAGCCCTGTTGATGCCATGGTGCTTCACATTCAAGGGTCGGGCCGCTTGTGGCTCACTGAGAGTGATGGCCGCCGAATCCAAATCAGATTGGCGTACGCCGGAACCAACGACCACCCGTATCAAAGCATTGGCCGATGGCTGCTCGATCAAAACCTCACCAAAGATGCCACCTGGCCTGGCATCAAGGCTTGGATTGCTCAAAATCCGCGCAAAACCAATGAGCTCATGTGGCGCAACCCGCGCTTCATTTTTTTCAAAGAAGAGCCACTTAACGGCGCTGAGGCATTGTTAGGCCCCAAAGGGGCGATGGGCGTTCCCTTAACGCCCGGAAGGTCCATTGCGGTGGATCCTGGGAGCATTCCTTACGGTTCGGCCGTCTGGCTTTCCAGCGTCGGGCCTCAAACGCCTTTAAACCGACTGGTCTTTGCACAAGATACAGGCAGCGCCATTCAAGGCGCCGTGCGCGCGGACTATTTTGCAGGCTCTGGCGATGCCGCAGGCGAGTTGGCGGGTCGTCTCAAACAAGACATGCGCGCATGGGTTTTACTTCCAAGATAGGCCGTGTCGCCCTACACTGTGTCTCCATGCTTTTGAAAGTGGCTCAAAATGAACGCTCCTCTGCCTGAACACCTGCGGCTCGCGCTGGCCAACGTCACCCTAGACGACAAATACAGTTTGAAATCAGGCCGGGCCTTTATGAGCGGCGTTCAAGCCCTGGTTCGCTTGCCGATGCTGCAGCAAGAACGAGATGCATTGGCCGGCAAAAGTACCGGTGCCTTGATCAGCGGCTATCGTGGCTCGCCATTGGGCGGCTATGACCAGGCTTTATGGAAGGCCAAGTCTTACCTGGAAAAACACAACATCGTTTTTCAACCCGGGGTCAACGAGGAGCTCGCGGCCACGGCCTTGTGGGGCACCCAACAATTGGGCTTTGCGCCCCCAGGAAGTCAAAAACTAGATGGCGTCTTTGGCATTTGGTATGGCAAGGGGCCGGGGGTGGACCGTTGTTCCGATGTGTTCAAGCACGCCAACATGGCGGGCACAACAGCCTTGGGCGGCGTATTGGCCGTGGCAGGGGACGATCACATTGCCAAAAGCTCTACCGCCGCACACCAAAGCGATCACATTTTCAAGGCCTGTGGCTTGCCCGTGTTCTTTCCCGCTTCTGTTCAAGAGGTTTTAGATCTGGGTGTTCACGCCATTGCGCTAAGCCGTTTTGCAGGTGTGTGGTCTGGCATGAAAACCATTCAAGAAATTGTTGAATCTAGTGCCACCGCTGACATCAACGCAGATCGGGTCAAGATCATTTTGCCGGAGTTTGAAATGCCGCCAGGCGGTGTTCACATTCGATGGCCCGACTCGGCACTTGATCAAGAAGCCCGTTTGTTTGATTACAAATGGTACGCCGCGCTGGCCTACATTCGCGCCAATCGTTTGAATTACAACGTCATAGAAGGCCCGAACGATCGCTACGGCATCATGGCCAGCGGCAAAGCCTACAACGACACCCGACAAGCCCTGGTGGATCTGGGTTTAGACACAGAAACCTGCAAGCGTTTGGGTATTCGTGTTCACAAGGTTTCTGTGGTTTGGCCGTTAGAGGCGCAAAGCACTCGTGAGTTTGCAAAAGGCTTGAAAGAGATTTTGGTGGTTGAAGAAAAACGCCAAATGATTGAATACCAACTGAAGGAAGAGTTGTACAACTGGCCCGACTCACAGCGGCCGCGCATTGTTGGCAAATTTGATGAGATCGAAGGCGATCACTCTGGCGGCGAGTGGTCTGTGCCCAACCCAGTGGCGCATCGCCTTCTTCGCGCCAATGCCGACCTCACGCCCACCTTGATAGCCAAGGCCTTGGCCAAGCGGCTCTTCAAATTAGATTTACCTTCTGATGTTTTGGCACGCATCAATGGTCAACTTCAGATCATCGAAGCCAAGGAGCGCGCACAAAATAATTTGGTTCTAAATCCATCGGCAGACCGCACGCCTTGGTTCTGCTCAGGTTGTCCCCACAATACCAGCACCAAAGTACCCGAAGGATCGCGTGCGATGGCGGGCATTGGTTGCCATTTCATGAGTGTGTGGATGGACCGCAGCACGGTTGGCTTTACGCAAATGGGGGGCGAGGGCACGCCTTGGATAGGCCAACAACACTTCAGCCATGAGAAACATGTGTTTGCCAACATCGGGGATGGCACTTATTTTCACAGCGGCATCTTGGCCATCCGTCAAAGCATTGCCGCTGGCGTCAACATCACCTACAAAATTTTGTACAACGATGCGGTTGCCATGACGGGTGGTCAGCGCGTCGGCGAGCGCGCGGAAGGACACACGGTTGTTCAAATTGCGCAAAGCATGCGCGCTGAAGGCGCCATGGTGATCAAGGTCGTGACCGATGAACCCGAAAAATACGACGGCATTGCTTTGGCTGAAGGTGTCTTGGTTCATCACCGCGACGAGCTTGATGCGGTGCAGCGACAACTGCGCGAAGTGAAGGGTTGTACGGTCATTATTTATGACCAAACCTGCGCCACTGAAAAGCGTCGTCGTCGCAAGCGCGGCACCATGGTCGACCCTGCAGTGCGTGTCATGATCAATGAGTTGGTTTGTGAAGGCTGCGGCGATTGTGGTGTTCAATCCAATTGTTTGTCTGTTGAGCCTCTTGAAACTGAGTTTGGCCGCAAACGAGTCATCAATCAAAATACTTGCAACAAAGACACCAGCTGTCTCAAAGGCTTCTGTCCCAGTTTTATCAGCATTGAAGGTGGACAATTAAAAAAGAAGTCCAAAGAACAAAAGTACAGCTCCGATGTTTTGCCCGCTTTGCCTTTGCCTGTGTTGCCCGATTTAGGCAAGGCACAGCAACCCTATGGCGTTGTTGTTGCTGGTGTTGGCGGCACAGGTGTGATCACAATTGGTCAGCTCTTGGGCATGGCCGCTCACTTAGATGGACTTGGCATCGTGACCCAAGATTCTGCAGGCTTGGCACAAAAAGGTGGCGCAACTTGGAGTCATGTTTTATTGGCCAAACACCAAGATGACATCCAAACCACTCGAGTCAGCATGGCGGCGGCTGATTTAATTCTGGGTTGTGATCCCATCGTGACAGCTGGCAAAGAAACCTTATCACGCATGATAGAAGGCAGAACGCGTGTTGCCTTGAATTCTCACAGCACACCCACTGCAGAGTTTGTTAAAAATACACTTTGGCAAAACCCAGCTGACAGTTGTGCTGCTGACATTGCTTCTACGGTTGGGCTTCATGGTTTGGCTTCATTTGATGCCGATCAACTTTCATCTCAATTGATGGGCGATACGATTTACATCAACCCTATGCTTTTAGGTTATGCCTGGCAAAAGGGCTGGGTCCCTTTAAGTCTTGAAGCTTTACAACGTGCCATCACATTGAATGATGTGGCTGTTGCTCAAAATCTAGCCGCCTTTGAATGGGGCCGCCATGCGGCCCATCAATTGCCGGCTGTTCAAACCTTGTTAAAACCACTGCAAATCATTTCGTTTAAAAAACGTGATCGTTTAGAAGATTTGATCGCCAGACGCGTTGAGTTTTTAACCGATTATCAAAATACTGCTTACGCCAAACAATACGAAGACTTTATTTCGATGGTCAAAGCCAAAGAAAGTCATTTGGGCTCTACCTTGCTGACTGAAACTGTCACGCGTCAATTGTTCAAATTGATGGCTTACAAAGATGAGTACGAAGTGGCCCGCTTGCACACCGACAAACAGTTCCTAGAACGCGTTAAAACGCAGTTTGAAGGCGATTTCAAGGTTTTCTACCATCTAGCCCCACCCATCATTGCCAAACGCAATGACAAGGGTCAGCTCATTAAACAAAAAATGAGCCCTCACATGGTGCTGGTTTTCAAAGTATTGGCTCAATTTAAATTTTTACGCGGCACGGCTTTGGATATTTTTGGTCGCACCGACGAGCGGCAAACAGAACGTGCTCTCATTCAAGAGTACAAAGATGCTGTCCATGAATTGTTAGCATCCTTGAATTCAGATAATCATGCCTTGGCGGTCAAAATGGCCAATGTGACTGAACAAATCAAAGGATTTGGTCACGTGAAAGAAAAACACCTGGCTGCCGTCATGGTTCAGTGGCAAAACTGCATGGATGCATTCAGAAAAGCCATTTAATTTGAATTCTGACTTTGTCTTTGTATTCTTCTTTTAGATAGATTAATACATAGTAGTAGTAGATAAGGGGAGGCTTGTTCTGTGGACAAGTCTCTTTTTTCTTTATAGATCAATGCATTGAATCATTTTGAAGGGTGTGCATGAGCTTGCTTCTGAGTTGTCACGCCCATATGAACAACTTTGAAAATGAAAATTAATTGTGGATAAGCATGTTGTTATCCCAAATCTATCCACATGTTTGT
>CAIODE010000289.1 GCA_903856875.1 uncultured Burkholderiales bacterium | reverse complement strand
GGCAATTCGTTCTTTCAACACAATGCCGAAAGGGTTCGCTTTCGATGCTGGTGCATCACTCTTGATAAACTTGTCTTTGTAAAAACCTGTTGCAAAGACATCTGTTTGCCCCGTGGCCATGATGCGGGCCACCATGAAGGGTGTGTGCGCATAAGTGGCTTCTGAGTTTTGCTCAACGATGGCAGGTATCCCCAAAATATGGCGGTATCTTTGTCGTTCATAAATATTGGCCAAGCGCAAAGCAGCTATTCGATCTATGAGCATGTCGCGCGAATCAGCATACACAATGCCTGCAGGTAAATTCTCATTTTCATTTTCAATGTGGGTGATGCGGTAATGCGTATCTTCAGAGAAAAAATCAGGCCACTCTTCAAGCGCGTCGCTGTCGATGGTCATTGCATAGGCCGCGTTGAAAGCGCAGAGTGTCATTAAGTCAATCATGAGTGCTTTCTGCCGATCAAATTTTCATGTGGCTGCGATAGGCTTTCCAAAATCCCCTGACAGAGGTTTCGGTAGCGCGGCCTTCACTTGAGCCAGTGTGATCGCCGCCCATTTCCACCACAGCTTCGTGATCTTGCGCGCCTTGGATGCCGCGTTGAACAAAGCCACCCACCGCGCCGTCTTCCATTGAAATAAATCCAGCGGGCCCAATTAAATTGGATTGTTTGAGGCGAGTTTTGCGTTGATCTGAAGTGTCGTCGGCATAGCCGAAATAGGTCCAGTTCAATTCAGTACGGCCAACACCTTTAGGCAAAACTTGGCGAACGGCTAAGCAATTTTGAATTTGCTGCAGAACAAAGCCAGGAAACACTGACAAAATTTGCAGTGTGATGCCATCGTCGTATTCTTTAAATCCCGATAACAAAGAGCGATCCTTTAACAAGTACTGATCGTTATCGGCTCGAATGGCTTGGTCTTTGTAAGAGTTGTCTGCAGTTTCGTTTTCAACGATGGAGTAGCTCACGTGATGGCCGCCCGTTGGGTCTACGATGACGCCACCTTTCTGCGACAAGCGGTTGAGCTTGAAGGTGGTGAAGAACATGTGAAGCAGACTGGCGTGGTAGCTGTCTTTCACATTTTCAACATACAGTTTCCAGTTGTTGGGCAATGCTTGTGTGAATCGACCAATTACTTCAATCGGTTTGTGCAAAACGCGTTGAATTCGAGCGCATATCTCTGATCCTAAATAGGTTTCAATGTCGGGCGTTTCTTCAGAGAATGTGCCAAACACCAAGCCACAAAAAACAGAGACACGCAATTTTCTGGGACCGTGCTCTTCTTTGCAAAAGGACGCGGGCATACCGCCTTGACCTTTCACCCCTTTGGCAAAGGCCACGCCGGTTAAATCACCTTGGCGGTTGTAACTCCAAGCGTGGTAAACACATTGAAAGTTGGCATCTTTGCCAGACTTTTCCAAGGCAATCAAAGCACCTCTGTGGGCACACCTGTTTTCAAAGGCATAGATTTTTTGGTCTTGGTCTTTGACCACCACAACAGGCGTCTCGCCAACATGGGTGGTGCGGTAGTCGCCGGCATCTTGGAGGTCAGCTTCTAAGCACAAAAAATTCCAGGTCTTGCCATGAAAAATTTCCAACTTTTCCTGTTCAGCGATTTCTGCATCGTTGTAGAGTGAATAAGGAATGCGAGTGAGTGAATCACTTTTCCAGTGGATTCTTTGGGTGTCCATGATTCTGATTCAATCTAAAGAGACATTTGTAGTCTTGATAACCGCTTGCCATTTTTCAGACTCGTCCTTCACGAATTTGGCTGTTTGTTCAGGACTCCATCCTCTGGGCTCTGCACCCTGTTCTAAAAACTTTTGCTTAATCTCCGGATTGGCTAAAGCTTCTGAAAAGGACTTGTAGATAGTCGTCATGGCTGTTGCGGGTGTGCCGGGTGGCGCCATGACTGAGAAAAAGGTAACGGCCTGCATGCCTGGCAATTTTTGCTCACTGAAAGTTGGCACTTGAGGCAGTGCTTTAGAGCGTTGATCGTCTGCTACTGCAAAAATTCGAATCTTCCCAGTTTGGTGAAATTGCATAGAGGAGCTGAGGTTGTCAAAGAAAATATCGACAGTTCCTGCCATCAAATCGACCAAGGCCGGTGCTGTACCCTTATATGGAATGTGAATCAACTCGGTTCCAGTGAGCTGCATGAACATGCTTGCTGTGAGATGCGAAGTAGAGCCATTGCCTTGAGATGCATAGCTCATTTTTCCTGGATTCGCTTTTAAATAAGCAATGAGTTCGGTTAAGTTTTTGGCTTGAACTTTAGGGCCAACTGCCAATACATTGGGAACGGTTGCCATGACAGTGATAGGCTGCCAACGCGTGGGATCAAAACTCAGCTTTTTATAAAGGTGGTGGTTGATTGCAACGGGTCCAGGAGGGGATGCCAGCAAAGTGCTGCCATCAGGATCAGACTTGAACACATAGTCTGCACCAATATTGCCACCTGCACCCGCCTTGTTTTCTACCAAGACCCCTGCAGGAAATTGAGCTCGCATTTTTTCTGCAAGGAGGCGGGGGAGAACATCTGCAGTTCCACCAGCTGGAAATGGCACGATTAATTTGAGGGGTTTGGTGGGTTGCGCCCACACCGTGGAGGTGAGAGCCAAGCTGGAAATCAAGCCAGCTAAACAAAATTTGATGCTGCTTCGATAGATGGCAATCATGTTTTTCCTTTTGGATCCAATAACTTACTGGGAATCATCATATCTATAAAGTTTCCCTGCAAAATGAGGGTTTT
>CAIODE010000288.1 GCA_903856875.1 uncultured Burkholderiales bacterium | reverse complement strand
GGCTGCAGCTGCTTTGAACTTGAGCACCAACGATGTTGAAGTGATATGCAGGCGCATGGGCGGTGGCTTTGGTGGCAAAGAAGGCAATGCCAGCATTTTCAGCCAGAGCGCTGCGCTGGCGGCATTCAAGTTGCAACGCCCTGTGAAGCTGCGTGTGAACCGCGACGACGACATGATGATCACGGGCAAGCGCCACGATTTCCGCATTGATTACGAAGTGGGCTACGACGACGAAGGCCATATCTTGGGCGCCGACATCACGCTCTTGTCGCGCTGTGGTTACAGCACCGACTATTCAGGCCCTGTGAACGATCGTGCTTGTTTGCACATCGACAACTGCTACTACATTCCCAATTTAAAACTCATCAGCCACCGCTGCAAAACCAACACCCAAAGCGCCACGGCCTTCCGCGGTTTCGGGGGCCCACAGGGCATGTTTGGCATTGAGACCATCATCGAGCAAATTGCCAATGACATTGGCAAAGATCCTTTGGATGTTCGCATGCTCAACATCTATCAAGACCCTGCTGTGTCTGGCAACCCTGCCACCATGGTCACGCAATATGGCCAGACCATTGCCGACTGGGTGGGCGACAAGGTCATCACCCAAGTGGCCTCTGAAGCCAAATACCGTGAGCGCCGCGACAGCGTCAATGCATTTAACAAAGTGAACAAGCGCCGCAAGCGCGGTTTGGCTTTGGTGCCCCTGAAGTTTGGCATCAGCTTCACGGCGACCATGTTGAACCAAGGCGGCGCCTTGCTTAACATCTACATGGATGGCTCCGTAAGTGTGAACCATGGTGGAACCGAAATGGGTCAGGGACTCAACACCAAAATGGCCCAAGTGTGTGCCGATGGTTTGGGCATTGATTTGTCTTATGTTCGCGTCACAGGCACCGACACGCAAAAGGTGCCCAATGCATCTGCCACATCTGCTTCTAGCGGTGCCGACATCAATGGCGCTGCCATCATGAATGCAACATCTCAAATGCGTGCTCGCTTGGCCCCTGTGGCTGCCGCCATGTTGAGTTGCAAAGACACTGAAGTGAATTTTGCCAACAACATGGCCCATGGCGGTGGCAAATCTGTTGAGTGGACGGCTGTGGCCAAGCAAGCGTGGCTAGACCGTGTTGGCTTGTCGGTGGCGGGTTTCTACATGACACCCGAAATTAAATACGACTTTGCAACGCTCACTGGCCACGCGTTTCATTACTATTGCTATGGCGCTTCAGTCAGTGAAGTTGAAATTGACACGCGCACAGGTGAATGGTGGCTCAAGGCGGTGGACATTGTTCATGACGCCGGCAAAAGCATCAACCCTGCTATCGACAAAGGCCAAATTGAAGGCGGCTACGTGCAGGGCATGGGCTGGCTCACCATGGAAGAGTGCATTTGGGACAAGAAGGGCAAGTTCCTGACGCACGGCCCTAGTACCTACAAAATTCCAGTTGCAGGCGACATCCCGGAGCACTTCAATGTGACTTTGTTTGACGGCAGCAACCTGAAACCAACCCCCTTTAATTCAAAGGCTGTGGGTGAGCCCCCATTGATGTTGGCCTTGTCTACTTTCTTTGCATTGCGAGATGCAGTCAGTGCCAGTGCTGACCACAAAACTGTGGTTCACATGAGTGCACCTGCCACGCCAGAAAAGATTTTGATGAGCTGCGAAAAAGCCAAGGCGGCGGTTTAGAACTTCAGTCTTGACCCTCTGTGAGGGTGTCAAGTTGGAAATGACCGCTCTTGTGCCAAAGCCAAACGTCTGAGTACACCACCTTGCCCATGTGGGCAGGGACAGGGTAGGGTGCTGCCATGCGAACAGTTTTTTCAATTTCCCTCATCACTTCGGGGGCATGGCCAGGCGCTCTCACCCAGTAGGTGCGTGTCACTTGTCCTTGCTTGTCTACCTCGACATCCAAAACGCCCACTGCGTAAAGCATGGGCGGCATGCGGCCCTTGAAAATTCGAGCGCCATTGAGTTGGTAAAGGTGTTTGGCGGCATCCATTCTGTATTCTTTGGCAGTTCGAGCATTTGAAGTGGGCAATTGGGGTTTGACAGGCTCAGAGGGAAGCGCAATGGGCACCGCTGGTTTAACAGGCGCGGGTGCTGGTGGAAGTGCTATTTTTTGTGGCGGTGCGGGCGGTGCTAGCGTACTGCAACCTGCCAGCCACACAGCAAGCATGCATGCGCCGCAGGCCAAGTGCAAAGATTTTAGAAAATGGGCGATGGCATGAGTCATGGGTCAATGGCCTTCCAAACAACATGTGTCATTCTGTCACTGTACAGTCTGGTTTAGACGCATTGAATTGAAAGTAGAAGCAGGTGCATTGGTTTTCAGAATTGACATTGAAGTTGGCACAGATGCCAGCCATTTGGATCACGGTGCAAGAAGCCCAAGGTTCAGTGCCAAGGGGTGCTGGCACTGTCATGGCTGTTTTTGCCGATGAGTTTTTGGGAACGATTGGTGGCGGTCACCTTGAATTTGAAGCCATCGCAGAGGCCAGACGCTACTTGCTTGAGCCTGCAATGTCTCATTCATTGCCCTTAGAGAAAAGAATTGCCCTTGGGCCTAGTTTGGGGCAATGTTGTGGCGGCGCCTTGATCTTGAAGTTTGAGCGCGTTTCGGCAGCTGATCAAGTTCGCCTTCAGGCCATTTTGACTGCGCAAGCTGCCAACAGATTTCTGCCTTTGGCTTTGTTTGGCGGCGGTCACGTGGGCAAGGCCTTGGTCAAAGTCTTGGCGCCTTTGCCATTTCATGTGAGATGGATTGACAGCCGAGACGAAATCTTTCCGAGCGATGTGGCGCCCCAAGTTGTGTGTGAACACTCTAATCCAGTGCATGCTGCCGTACCCGATTTGGTGCCCAACAGCCGCGTTCTCATCATGAGTTTCAGCCATGCAGAAGATTTGGATGTGGTGGCGGCTTGCTTGCAACGCCAACGAGATCAAAAAGATTTGCCCTACATTGGCCTGATTGGCAGTGCCACCAAGTGGGCCACCTTCAAGCGACGACTTGCAGAGCGTGGCTTTTCGGAGGCTGAGTTGCAACAAGTGACATGCCCCATTGGGGTTCCTGGCATTGAGGGCAAAGAACCTGAAGTGATTGCGGTTGCTGTAGCGGCACAGCTTTTGCAAGCCTGAAAATTGTATACACTTCGGTAAACAGTTCGGAGCCTCATCGATGGAAGCCTATTTGCTAGATTGGGTTAATTTGCTACTGCGGTGGGTCCATGTGATTACCGTGATTGCATGGATTGGTTCGTCTTTTTACTTTGTCTTCTTAGACAACAATCTTTTGAAGCCCAACTCTCCCGATTTGCTCGAAAAAGGGGTGGATGGGGCCATGTGGGCGGTGCATGGGGGTGGTTTTTACAACCCCCAAAAGTACATGGTGGCACCTCAAAAAATCCATACCAAACTGCATTGGTTTTATTGGGAAAGCTATTCCTCTTGGTTAACTGGCTTTGCCTTGTTCACCGTTTTGTATTTGTGGAATGCCAGCACCTACCTGATTGACAAATCACTCATGGACTGGTCGCCTGCTGCGGCCATTTCTGCCGCATTGGGCTTCTTGGTCGCTTTCTGGTTCATCTATGACACTGTGTGCCGTTTGTTTGGCTTTCGTAAAAATGGTGAACTCATCGTCGCCGCCTTGATGCTGTGTGTGGTGGCCTTTGCCTCTTGGTTGGCCTGCCAATTGTTTGCTGGTAGAGCCGCCTTTTTGTTGGTGGGTGCCATGATTGCCACAGCCAT
>CAIODE010000287.1 GCA_903856875.1 uncultured Burkholderiales bacterium | reverse complement strand
GTGAAGTGCGAAGTCTTGGTCATTGATGGCGTTACTTTGTGGGGCTTTGACTTTGTCGATCTGGGACGTATTCGCATGCCGTCATGGACCGTGCCTGTCACAGTCAAATCCTTGGTCTTCAATGAAGATCCCCGCGCGCACGGCAAGTCAGATCCGAATGAGTGGCATGCCCACGAAGACGGCAAGATGCACCGCCATGATCACAACAAGGCACATTCCCATGGACACGGGCACTCTCATGAGCATGACCACAGCCACTCCCACGGTCATTCGCACGACCACTCTCATGGACATGAACACAGCCATTCGCACGACACACAACACGCTCTGAATTTGGCCCACAAGAACAAGCCATAAAAGGGTTTGCCACTAAAAAGCGCAGGCCCTGTGCTTTTTTTTCGCACCCAAGTATGACGAATTAGAAGAAAATCACACCATGGATTTGAATACCACCTCACTGCTCGCCACGTCCGGTTTGTTGCTCGCTTTGGGCTTTCGGCATGGCCTAGACCCAGACCACATTGCGGTGGTCGATGGCATGACTCGCCTGCGCCACAAGGGCAGCGCTTATTGGAAAGCACGCCTGACTGGCTTTCAATTCGCAGCCGGCCACAGCCTCACCATTTTGCTGGCCACCTTTGTGTTCTATCTGTATGGGGTTCAGTTGCCCGAATGGTTGGACGCCGTGGGCCTTTGGATTTCAACTTTTTTCTTGTTGTGGCTGGCCTACCGAAATTTCAAGTTTTGCTTTTCAGGCAGTGAAGATCACCACCACGCTGGCAGCCCTGTACAGCGCAAAATTCTGCAAGCCATGGGGCCCTTTGCACACCCTATGGGCGTTGGTTTTGGATTCGCCATCTCTTTGGACTCTTTGGCGCAAGCAGGTTTGATGGCGACCAAGGGTCACGAACTGGGTGGGTTCTTTGCCATTGTGGCCTTGGCAGTGAGTTTTGGTGCCGGCATGATGCTGGCCGATACCAGCAATGGTTTGCTCATGCACTGGCTGGTCAATCGGAGCCACCTTTTGGCACACCAAGCGGGCCGCATCATGAGTGGCGTTGTGGCCACTTTGTCATTGTTGGTCGTTGCTGTTGGCCACAGCAGCCAGCACTTTATCCAACTTGAAGAAATGTGGGATGCCTGGGGTGGCTGCATTGGCATTGGCGTCACTGGCATTGCCTTGTTGGTCTACTTGATAAGCGCCCGCATCTTCAGGTCAAAGAATCTCAACTGGCAGGTTGTAAGTGCACATGGTGAACCCCATCGCCATGGTCGTGCCCCTTCGCTGCTTTTTCCAAAGTAAGCGGCACAATTTGAACGGAGCCGTGACGAACCCCGGTTTGCGCCACAATGCGATGCGCAAACTGCCTCACCTCTTTGGTTTTGCCTCTTAAAAATGCAACCTCCAAACAGTTGTCATGGTCTAAGTGCAAGTGCATGCTAGAGACCGTGAGGTCATGGTGATCATGCTGCAAGTTGGCAATGCGCTCCGCCATGGTGCGGTCGTGGTGGTTGTACACATAACCCAAATGCGCAATGCAATGCTCACTTTCGTTTTGGCGCAGCGTTTCTTGAGAATGCCATCCGCGAATCAAATCTCGAATGGCCT
>CAIODE010000286.1 GCA_903856875.1 uncultured Burkholderiales bacterium | reverse complement strand
GAAACCCTGCCCGTGCGCTTTGCCGGTGAGCAGGTGCTGCTCGCCGGTGTGGACGTGACCGACGCGATTCGCAGCGAAGAAGGCGGCATGAACGCCTCCAAGGTCTCCTCTTTGCCGGCCGTTCGGGTGGCTTTGGTGGCACTGCAGCACAGTTTCCAGCGCCTGCCAGGCCTTTTGGCAGACGGCCGCGACATGGGCACCGTCATCTTTCCTGGCGCGCCTTTGAAGGTGTTTTTGACCGCCAGTGCCGCAAAAAGAGCCGACAGACGCTATAAGCAATTGATTTCTAAAGGTTTTCAGGCTAAAATCGCCGATCTTAGGGCTGACGTAGAGGCTCGCGACGCACGGGACAGTTCTCGGAGTGTTGCGCCCTTAAAGCCAGCACAAGACGCAATGCTGCTAGACAACTCAGACTTGGGCATCGAGCAATCGGTGGTTCAGGTCCTTGAATGGTGGCAAAGCAAACAAGACTTCCCGGTTTAAAAACCATCAGTCTTGCAGAGGCCCCCAAGGCTCCATCCGCGCTGCTTGCGCACTGGCCTTGTGGTTCATCAACTTAACCCGCGTGAAAACGCACACAACCGCCGCAATTAGCCTTGTTAACGACGCAATGGTGCTGTCGTCAGACCTTTTTGTGGATTAGGAACTTGAATGTCAGAATCTTTTGCAGACCTATTTGAAGAATCACTGAAGCGCACGGAAATGCGCACTGGCGAAGTGATCACCGCTGAAGTTGTTCGCATCGAACACAATTTCGTGGTTGTTAACGCCGGCCTCAAATCTGAAGCCTACGTCCCCCTAGAAGAATTCAAATCTGATTTGGGCGAAATCGAAGTCCAAGTTGGCGATTTCGTTTCTGTGGCCATCGGTTCCATAGAGAACGGCTATGGCGACACCATTTTGAGCCGTGACACCGCCAAGCGTTTGGCTTCA
Organism: uncultured Burkholderiales bacterium; assembly: GCA_903856875.1. GTDB lineage: Bacteria > Pseudomonadota > Gammaproteobacteria > Burkholderiales > Burkholderiaceae_C > Limnohabitans_A. The sequence continues at coordinate 871 of CAIODE010000286.1, read as the reverse complement.
TGGTTGTCATTGGAAAAAGCTTTGGAATCCGGCGAATTCGTCACTGGCACCACCAGCGGCAAAGTCAAAGGCGGCCTCACTGTTTTGGTCAACGGCATTCGTGCTTTCTTGCCAGGTTCATTGGTTGACACACGTCCTACCAAAGACCTCTCACCGTACGAAAACAAGACCATGGAATTCAAGGTCATCAAGTTGGACCGCAAGCGCAACAACGTCGTGTTGTCACGCCGTGCTGTGGTCGAAGCTTCGATGGGCGAAGAGCGCGCCAAACTGATGGAAAACCTGCGCGAAGGTTCTGTCGTTCACGGCGTGGTCAAGAACATCACCGAATACGGTGCCTTCGTTGACTTGGGCGGCATCGATGGTTTGCTGCACATCACCGACATGGCATGGCGCCGTGTTCGTCACCCTTCCGAAGTGGTGCAAGCCGGTCAAGAAATTACCGCCAAGATCCTCAAGTTCGACACCGAGAAAAACCGCGTGTCACTGGGCCTCAAGCAAATGGGCGACGATCCTTGGATGGGCGTCAACCGCCGCTACCCACAAAGCACACGCATGTTCGGCAAGATCACCAACATCGCCGACTACGGCGCGTTTGTGGAACTCGAGCCAGGCATCGAAGGCTTGGTGCACGTATCTGAAATGGACTGGACCAACAAGAACGTGGCACCTTCCAAGATCGTGTCATTGGGCGACGAAGTCGAAGTCATGGTTTTGGAAATCGACGAAGACAAGCGCCGCATCAGCTTGGGCATGAAGCAATGCCGCGCCAACCCATGGCAAGAATTTGCACAAAACACCAAGCGCGGTGACCGCGTCAAGGGCCCGATCAAATCGATCACCGACTTTGGCGTGTTCGTGGGCTTGGCCG
>CAIODE010000285.1 GCA_903856875.1 uncultured Burkholderiales bacterium | reverse complement strand
GTCACCAACTTTGGTGAATCCCACGGCCCAGCCATTGGCTGCGTGATTGACGGTTGCCCACCCGGCATGCCGTTATCTGAGGCCGATATTCAGCCCGACCTCGATCGGCGCCGGCCAGGTACCTCCAAATTTGTCACTCAGCGCAACGAACCCGACACCGTTCAAATTTTGTCGGGGGTGTATCAAGGACTCACCACCGGTACACCGATTGCACTGCTCATTCAAAATACCGACCAGCGGAGCAAAGATTACGGCGACATCGTTCAAACATTTCGCCCTGGACATGCCGACTTTACTTATTGGCGCAAATACGGTTTGCGTGATCCGCGCGGCGGTGGTCGATCTTCTGCGCGCTTAACAGCCCCCATGGTGGCGGCTGGCGCAGTTGCAAAAAAATGGTTGACAGCCCAACACGGCATCACTTTCAAAGGCTGCATGACGCAAATTGGCGAATTGCCAATTGGATTTGAAAGTTGGGAGCACGTTCACCACAATCCTTTTTTTGCGCCAGTGGCAGACGTCACTGCACTGGAAGATTACATGAATGCTTTGCGCAAGTCGGGCGATTCATGTGGCGCACGTTTGCGTGTCGTTGCACAGGGCATGCCCATCGGTTTGGGCCAACCCTTGTTTGACAAACTCGACGCCGACATTGCCTACGCCATGATGGGCATCAATGCCGTCAAGGGTGTTGAAATTGGTGCTGGCTTTGGCTGCGTGACACAAAAGGGCAGTGAGCATGGCGACCCCATCACCCCCCATGGGTTTGTTGGTAACAACGCGGGCGGTGTGTTGGGTGGTATCAGCACAGGGCAAGACCTTGAGGTGTCCATTGCTGTCAAGCCCACCAGCTCTATTTTGATTCCTCGTCCGTCGATTGATACACAAGGCAATCCTGTTGAGGTGCTCACCAAAGGACGTCATGATCCCTGTGTGGGCATTCGCGCAACGCCGATAGCCGAAGCCATGTTGGCATTGGTGGTCATTGACCATGTGTTGCAACACAGAGCCCAGTGCGGCGACGTTGTTCAGCCTGCCCATTCTTAAGGGGCTTCGATGCCCAATGCTTCAGCGGCCAACCGCCGCCAATTGATTCCGTTTGCGGCTGTTTCGGCCAGCTACTTCGCGCACATTGGATTTTTCAATCCCTATTTGCCACTCTGGCTGAAGGAGTTGGGATTTGGCTTGGTGGCCATCAGCATTTTGACTTCGGTTCAAGCTGCTACGCGCCTGTTTGCCCCCTATGGTTGGGGGTGGCTAAGTGACCACACCGGTGAACGCGTCAAGCTGCTTCGATACGGTGCCAGCATGGCACTTGTCTGTGCATGTTTGTTGTTCATGGAGCTTGGCCCGCTTGGTCTGGGCTTGGTGCTCTTGGTCATGTTCACACACACCAGCTCTATGATGCCCATGAGTGAGGCGGCCATGGCGCATTTGGTAAGCCAAGGTGGTGCATTCGACGCCAAAAGATATGGTCGTGTTCGTTTGTTTGGATCCATCGGTTTTTTGGTGACGGTGTTCATGGCTGGTGCGTGGTTTGAACACTTCGGTATGAAGCATTTTCCCGGCTGGACGGTGTTGAGCTTGGCTGCTGTGACTTTGAGTGTTTGGCTTTTGCCAGATTTAAAGGAAGCCATTCCTCTCCACCAAGAGAAGGTGGCTATTTGGCCAGTCCTCACCCAAGCGCCTGTGAAGTGGTTTTTCATCACAGCCTTTTTTCATGTGCTTTCGCACATTGGGATCTATGTCTTTTTCTCTTTGTACCTAGACTCATTGGGATACAGCAAAGTCTGGATTGGCATGTTGTGGGCAGTCTCAGTGATTGTGGAAATTGCTTGGTTTTTCTCGCAATCCAAATGGATGCCGCGTTTACCTTTGACAGCTTGGCTGGTCGTTTGCTCAGGCGCGATGGCTTTGCGAATGGCCCTCACGGCACAATGGGCCGATGTACTATGGGTTTTGCTGATTGCACAAGCGCTTCATGCTTTGACCTTTGCTGCCAACCACACAGTGTGCATTGCGCTGTTGTCGCATCATTTTCCAGGCCGTTTGAGAGGCCGAGGTCAGGCTCTTTACACCGTCATTGCTTATGGCTTTCCTGGCGTGCTGGGTGGTTTGGCAGGCGGCCTGTTAAGTGATCAATTTGGCTTGCAAAGTGTCTATTGGTTGTCCTTGATTGCAGCACTGGTGGCCACTGCCGCAGCCTATCGCGTATGGCGTTTGCAGCACCCAACAGAATCGGGGCAGCAGGCTCATTGAAGTCGCCTCTAAAATTGTTCGCTGAGAGTTTGTCTCGATCATGATTCAAGAACCTATCCAAATTGGACCCGAACTTTTGAGATGCTTGTCACCTCAAGTTGCAAGCTCGCTGTTGACGGGTCGTCGATTGCAGTTGCCTGGCCCCATGATTTGGCATGAGTGGGGTCATGACTCTTTAGACCAAGGCGCTTCAACGCTGGTGTTACTTCATGGGGGCAGTGGCAGTTGGACGCATTGGATTCGCAATGTGGCGCCTCTTGTGGCAAATGGTTTCCACGTTCTCGCAGTCGATCTGCCTGGCTTTGGAGATTCAGCTTTGCCTGAAAATGGTGGAGATGTCGATGCTTTGATTGAACCATTGCATGCGGCTTTGCAAATGCTGCTTGTGTCTGAAAAGCTGAGCTTCATTGGCTTTTCCTTTGGCGGCATGGCTGCAACACTGTGGTTGGCTGCTTACCCTCAGGATGCGCAAAAATTGATCTTGGTGGGTTCACCCGGCTTAGGGATTAAATCGCCCCATAGAGTTCCCTTAAAGGGTTGGCGGCACTTGCCTACAGAAGAGTTGCAAGTTGACGCTCATAGGCACAACCTGTTGGCGCTGATGTTGCATGATGCGAGCAAGCTAGATGAATTGGCCATGACATTGCACCGATTGAATGTGGCGCGCGATCGAATGCCGCGCAGACGTCTATCTGGCACACCCATCGTGGCCGATGCCCTGCCGCTCATTGCGTGTCCGGTGCATGTCATTTATGGGGAGTGGGATGCGCTTTACCACGGGTGCATGCCTGAAGTGGAAAAGCTCGTCAAAAACATCACGCCCCAGCTGGCTTCGTGGCAACTGGTTTCTGGCAGTGGGCATTGGGTGCAGTTTGAGTCACCAGAAGCCTTTCAGCTTGCTTTGAAAAAGACTTTGTAGGTGGCACCGTTTAAGCCTTGGAATGAGCAGCAGACACTGCGGCCCTTAAACCCAGCAAATAACTGTCGACACCAAAGCCTGCAATTTGACCTTTTGCTATTTCTGCAATGACCGAATGGTGACGGAATGCTTCGCGCGCATGGAGGTTGGACATGTGCACTTCGATGATGGGGCACTTCAAAATGGCCAAGGCATCGCGAATGCCATAGCTGTAATGGGTCCATGCGCCTGCGTTGATCATGACGGCGTCAACCCCATCGGCATGTGCATGGTGAATTTTTTCAGCCATGGCGCCTTCAAAGTTGGTTTGAAAGCATTCCACGTCGGCGCCCAATTCTTGGCCAAGCTTTTTGACCTGCGCATCTATTTCGGCCAAGGTGACGGTGCCGTATTGGGCAGGGTCACGCTTGCCAAACATGTTCAAGTTGATGCCGTTCAAACACAAAATCTTCATGATCATCCTCTAAGGTGGGGCTGACATAGATCCCTTGTGAAAACATGGAATCTGAGCCCTGAGCCCCGATTTTCCAATATTTGAGGCAATATCTCGCTTTTATTCCAAAAACTTTTGCCATGGTCGCTACATTGAAAATCGATTTCGTTTCTGACATTGCCTGTCCTTGGTGCGCGGTGGGCTTGGGTGCGCTTGAGCAAGCCTTAGGCAAGCTCAAGGGAGAAGTGACTGCAGACCTGCATTTTCAGCCCTTCGAGTTGAACCCCAATATGGAGCCGGGTGGGCAGGACCTAGGCGAGCACCTGGCTGCCAAATACGGTTCAACCCCTGAGCAACAGGCGCAGATCCGCGCCAACATTGCTGCGCGGGGAGAAGAGGTTGGCTTCAAATTCAACCCTGGCGGTAGAGGCCGTGTTTACAACACCTTCAATGCGCACCGATTGCTGCATTGGGCTGGCGTCAAAGGGCCTGAGGGCAGTCAGCATGCCCTTAAGCGCGCTTTGCTTGAGTCGTATCAGGGCCGTGCCGAGCAAGTCGAATCTGATGAAGTTTTGTTGGCCGTCGTGGCCTCCATAGGCTTGGATGTCTCTGAAGCCCGAAGTATTTTGACTTCTGACGCCTATGCGCAAGAAGTACGGAAAATAGAGCAGCATTACCAACAAGCAGGCATTCATTCTGTGCCTGCCGTCATCATCAATGACAAGCATTTGATTTCAGGAGGCCAGCCTGCAGAAGTCTTTGAGCAAGCGCTCAGAAGAATTGCTGCCGGTGAAGTTTGAGACATGCCCGCACTGACCATTTACTACGATGGCAGCTGCCCCTTGTGCCGACGTGAAATTGCTTTTTACAAAGGCAATCCAGATGCGGCGCAATTGGTTTGGCACGATGTGAATGTCAATTTCCAGTCCAACGACGATTCAAGTTTGGGCGACGGACTCAATTGTAAGCTTGCCATGGCTTACTTCCATGTGCGTGATGCTCAGGGCAATTTGTATGAGGGTGGTGCTGCATTTGCCCGATTGTGGTTGGAGCTGCGAGGCTGGCGCTTGGCGGGCCGTGTGTTTTCTGTGTGGCCTTTCAGTTGGGCCATTAACGTGGGCTACAAAATGTTCTTGCCCATTCGGCCTACTGTGCAAAAGTACTTGCTCAAATGGGATGCACGTCATTGATGAGCCCTTATCAAGCTTTGGTTTTAGGCTCAAGCGGTGCAATTGGCAGCGCTTTTGTCTCTCATTTTCAAAATGATCCTGAGTGCTCGTTGGTTGTGGGTTTGTCGCGTCAAAGTGAATTGCATTTTGGATTAGAAAACGAAGACAGCATGGCGCATTGCGCTGATCAATTGAAAAGTGCGACTGGCCCCTTTGGCGCATGCCAATTCAAATGGATCATTGATGCAACAGGCGCATTGACCATTGAAGGAAAAGGTCCTGAAAAGCGCTTGGAAGCCTTGAATGCCAAGCAACTTTTAAAGCAGTTTGAAGTGAATGCAGTGGGTCCTGCTTTGCTCATGAAGCATTTCTTTCCATTGCTAGTGGGTCAAGAGTCATCTTGCTATGCCACCTTGTCAGCACGGGTGGGAAGCATTGAAGACAATCAAAAAGGCGGATGGTATGGCTACCGAGCCGCCAAGGCCGCTAGAAATATGTTTTTGCAAACGGCAGCGATTGAGGCTTCTCGAAAAAAGCCGTTGTGTATTTTTGCTGCTTTACAGCCAGGTACGGTTCAATCGAAATTGTCTTCTAGTTTTGTAGCCGCAGAAAACGCCATGCTGCCAGAAGAATCAGTTTCAAAAATGATGGCTGCCATGTCAGAATTAAAGCCTAACGGCCGAGCGCAGTTTGTCGACCATGCTGGGCAGGATATTCCATGGTGATGAATCTCATTTTAAAGGGGGAAACATGAGTGAAGATCCTAGATGTTGTGGCACCGGTACTTGCATCATTGACCCTGAGGGTTTCTGCTTGTGCGGTCAGCAATGGGATGGCAAAAAAATGGCCATGCCTAAGCTAGAGCTGGCAACAGATGAGGGGCAAGGGACTCAATCTAAGCAAGACAAATCTCCGACTGCTTGAAAATGATCAAGTCAATTAAGGAGAACTTGCTGAAGCTGGTGTTGCTGGGCGTTGTCTTAACGGGCAGCGTCCATGCATGCGCAAGTGAAATGTCTGAGTTACTCAAAAAATCTGACTATGTTTTGCTCATGCGCCATGCTTTGGCGCCTGGCGTGGGAGACCCTGCTGGTTACACGCTTCAAGATTGCAAATCGCAAAGAAATTTAGATGCCCAAGGTCGAGAGCAGGCGCAGCGTATTGGTCAGTGGCTAAAGATGCAAGGTGTGCGAGATACGATAGTGTTTACCAGTGCTTGGTGTCGGTGCAAAGAAACTGCTGAAAAGTTGGCCCTTGGCGACCCAGTTCACGAAGCGTCTCTGAATTCGTTTTTTGATGTCATGGGTCAAGGCACGCAAAGCAACTTGAAGCTTCAAAAGTTCATTTCAAACCAACTCAATTCAAAGAACGAGAAAACGTTGATATTGGTCACACACCATGTGAACATTGCAGAGTTCATGGGCGAAAACGTGGGGTCGGGGGATATGGTGTTGGCCAAAGTGAATTCGGCTGGCAAGCTGCTTTCTTACAAAGTTTATCCAAGCCATGAATGACTAATAAACCTTCAGAAAGCTAAACACCTATCGCTGTAAGGCCTGAGATATTTTGTGTCTTGACACGGTGCTTTTCGGAATTTTGAAAGCTGGACTTTTGCCGCTTGCATGTTCAATGAGTGCATCCTGAAACCAACTGCGCACATCTTGTTCTTGGCCAATGCCATGCATGAAGTTGTAGATTGCTTTTTTCAAACCCAGCCCTAAAAGGTCGTGATCCACTCCCTTTGAATCGATGAAATCTATGTCGTTCTTGCCAAAACTTACAGGTGGCAACGGGATCAGTTCAATGCCGTATTCTTCGGGGTTCAAGCCCACTGGAGAATGAACTGTGCAGGCGAAGCGGTGGAAGAAGCCGCTTTGAATGCAGCCGTTTTCAAACAATTGGCGTACATATTCCAGCGCATCAACAGTGTCTTGCACGGTTTGTGTGGGGAAGCCATACATCAGGTAGGCGTGAACCAAGACGCCAGCTTCTGAGAAGCCTTTGGTCACTTGCGCCACTTGCTCTACATTCACGCCTTTTTTCATCAACTTGAGCAAACGGTCGGAAGCCACTTCTAGACCGCCAGACATGGCAATGCAACCGCTCTCGGCCAACAGTTCTGCCAACTCTGGCGTGAAGGTTTTCTCAAATCGAATGTTGCCCCACCACGAGATGTGCACATTTCTGCGAATCAGCTCTTCGGCCAAGGCTTTGAGCGCTTTTGGTGGCGCGGCTTCGTCGACAAAGTGGAAACCAGTTTGCCCCGTTTCTCGCACGATTTGTTCAATGCGATCGACCAGCAAGGATGCAGAAGCTGTTTCGTAGCGAGAAATGTAATCTAGGCTCACATCGCAGAAACTGCATTTTTTCCAATAGCAACCGTGCGCCACAGTGAGTTTGTTCCAGCGGCCATCGCTCCACAAACGGTGCATGGGGTTGAGCATGTCTAGCAAGGACAAGTAGTCTTGCAAAGGCAAGCCATCCCATGTGGCGGTGCCTACTTCTTCAAAGGGCACATCGGGCTCTGACCAGTTCATTAACTGAACAGTGCCAGTGTCTTGTTTTCGCACAAAGGTTCTAACCAAGCGCAACGCTGACCGCTTTCCTTCTAGATGTTCTAACAAAGCCAACAAAGGACGTTCGCCTGAATCGAGTGAGACGAAATCGACGAAATCAAATACGCGCGGCTCTGTCATTTCTCGCAGTTCGGTGTTGACAAAGCCGCCACCGAGGGCAATGCGAATGTGCGGATGATGTTGTTTGATGCACTGCGCAATTCTGAATGCTGCATAAACAGCGCCAGGAAACGGGACGGAAAGCAAGACCAAGGATGGGAGGTGTTTTTCAATGGCTTCTAGCGTGAGCCCTTGTAGTTTTTCATCCATCAAAGTGAGTGGCGCTGCAAGTGCTTCTGCCAGTGGTTCAAAAGTGGCTTGACTGCCTGCCAATGATTCGCCGTAGCGAACAAATTCAAAACGACTGTCAACGGCATCGCGCAACACGTCGGCTAAATCGTTCAGATACAAAGTGGCCAAGTGGCGTGCGCGGTCTTGCTGACCCAGTGCACCAAACGCCCATGACAGGGGATCGCCCGATTCGCTGTCGACATAAGCATCGAGTGCTGCAAAGCGAGGTCCTTCTGGCAGAAATCCACGGCCAGCAATGCGATGACTGAGTGTGCTGTCTTTGCCTTGTAAAAAAGAAATGGTGGGTGCAATGGTGTGAACGTAGCGCTCAAAAAAATCAAGGAAGAAATTGACACTGGCACTGCGTTTTGTTTCTGGCAATTGCAAAGCCCGGACCTTGACGTCAGCCAAACCTTGGGCTGTGAACAAAGTTAAGACCAGTTTGAGCGCCAAATCTTCTTGTACAGCCTCAAACCCGCGCGAACGCAAAAAGCCCGTCAAGTAGGCCGTAGACGGGTAGGGGGTGTTGAGTTGCGTCATCGGCGGGATGACGCTTAAGACGCGAATTTGTTTTGGGTTCATGCAAGCTGTGACTTTACAGCCACTTTTGCATAAATTGCGCTTGTCCTGCGGCCGGATTGAGTTCGTATTGGGCAAAACCAAAGCGTTTGTAGCTGGCCAAGGCAGGTGCGTTGCCGCTCAGTACCTCTAGGGTGAGTTTGCAGCAGCCGCGGGTGTGGGCATGATCTTGTGCTGCTTTGAGCAGTGCTTGTCCAACGCCTTGGCCCCGATGACCCGCCAAGACAGCAATGTCATGCACGTTGAGCAGGGGTTTTGCCTTGAAGGTGGAGTAGCCCTCAAGGCAGTTGATCAGGCCCACCGGTTTGTCTTCAAGCCAAGCAATGAAACTGGCTGCACCTGCAATGCGAGCCAAGTCGCTGCAGAGTCGCGCTGCAGCTTCTGGTTGGAGCGCATCACCACCGCCCATCGGATCTTGTGCGTAGGCATCTAGCAAGAAGACCAAAGCCTGCGCATCTGGCCCATCCAAATAGTCAACACGCTTAATTTGCAAAGCGCTCATGAGGCGTAGTCGCTCATGGGCACGCAGCTGCAGAACAAATTACGATCGCCATAGACGTTGTCAACTCGGCCCACTTGTGGCCAGTACTTTACGCTGCTCAAGGGTCGGCCAGCTTGGGCCGCACCTACCTCGCGTGTATAGGGACGGCTCCAATCGGCAGCCATCAAACTGGCCGCAGTGTGGGGTGCATGCTTTAGAGGATTGTTGTCTTGCGTCCAAACGCCGTTTTCAATGAGACGCACTTCTTCACGTATGGCAATCATGGCATCGATGAACCGGTCGATTTCCTCGAGGGTTTCGCTTTCAGTGGGCTCAACCATGAGAGTGTTGACCACGGGGAATGACAAGGTAGGGGCGTGGAAGCCATAGTCCATCAAACGTTTGGCCACGTCTTCGGCCATCACGCCACTGGTTTCTTTCAGGCCACGCAAATCCAAAATGCACTCGTGGGCCACATGACCAACTTTGCCATTTTCAGCAGCGCTGGCGTACAGCGTGGGATAGTGATCGGCCAAGCGATGGCTGATGTAGTTGGCCGCCAAAATAGCCGCCTCAGTGGCGTGCTTCAAACCTTCGGCACCCATCATGCGGCAGTACATCCAGCTGATGGGCAACACGGCCGCATTTCCTAGAGGTGCAGCAGAGACGGCGCCAACGCCATTCACCTTTAAACCACCTGTGGCATGACCTGGCAAGTAGGGCACCAAGTCTTCCACCACACAAACAGGGCCAACACCTGGGCCGCCACCGCCATGGGGAATGCAGAAAGTTTTGTGCAAATTAAGGTGGCTGACATCGCCGCCAAATTCACCGGGGGCGGCCACGCCCACCAACGCATTCATGTTGGCCCCGTCTACATACACACGGCCGCCATGTTGGTGCACCAGTTCGCACAGTGCTTTGACTTGGGTTTCAAATACGCCATGCGTGCTGGGATAGGTGATCATGGCCGCGGCCAAGTTGGCGCTGTGCTCTTCACACTTGGCCTTCAGATCGGCCATGTCGACGTTGCCTTGTGCATCGCAACCGGTGACCACCACTTGCATGCCCACCATTTGCGCGCTGGCAGGGTTGGTGCCGTGCGCGCTAGAAGGAATGATGCAAATGTTGCGATGGCCTTGGCCCTTGGCTTCGTGAAAGGCCTTGATGACCAAGAGGCCTGCGTATTCCCCTTGCGAGCCCGCGTTGGGTTGCAAGCTGATGCCTGCATAGCCGGTGGCTTGGCACAGCCATTCACGCAGTTGCTCATCTAGCAGGGCATAGCCCTTAAGTTGGTCGGCGGGTGCAAAGGGGTGCATGTTGGCAAACTCGGGCCAGGTGATGGGAATCATCTCGCTGGTGGCGTTGAGTTTCATGGTGCAAGAGCCCAGAGGAATCATGCTGCGATCGAGCGCCAAATCTTTGTCGCTCAATTGGCGGATGTAACGCAGCATGCCGGTTTCGGAATGGTAACGGTTGAACACAGGGTGTGTGAGGAATGTGCTGGTGCGGCGCAGGCCAGAAGGAATGAGGGTGTCGCGACCTTTTTCGAAAGGCGTCCAGTCTGGCAAGGCTTGGCCGCCTTCTGCAAAGCTTGACCAGAGTGCTTCGATGTCGTCGCGTGATGTGGTTTCGTCCAAGGACACGCCAATGCTGTCTGCACTTAACTTGCGCAAGTTCAAACCCTTGAGCACGGCTTTTTGCATCACATTCTCGGTGCGTGCGCCGGTGCTAATTTGCAAAGTATCAAAAGCCGATTTGTGTGCCAGTTTGCAACCGAGTTGTTCCAAGCCTTCTGCCAAGATGGCGGTGAAGCTGGCCACGCGTTGGGCAATGCGCTTCAAACCTACAGGGCCGTGATAGACCGTGTACATGCTGGCCACCACCGCGGGCAAAACTTGCGCCGTGCAAATGTTGGAAGTTGCTTTTTCGCGGCGAATGTGTTGCTCTCGGGTTTGCAAAGCCAAACGATAGGCGGGGTTGCCATGCACGTCTACAGTGACGCCCACCAAACGACCAGGCATAGAGCGTTTGTACTCATCGCGGCAGGCCAGGTAAGCGGCATGTGGGCCACCGGCGCCCATGGGCATGCCCAAGCGTTGCGTGGTGCCCACCACAATGTCGGCGCCCATTTCGCCAGGTGGCGTGAGAAGTGTCAAGGCTAGCAAATCAGCGGCCACAATGAAGGCAGCTTGAGCAGCATGGGCTTGTGCAATGACGTCTTTCAAATTGTGCGTCATGCCGGAAGTGGAAGGGTACTGCGCCACCACCGCAAAGTAGTCGTGTTGCATCATGAGTTCGGAGGTGAAACCTACCAACACCTTCAAGCCTAAAGGCGCTGCACGCGTTTGAATCACTTCAATCGTTTGTGGATGGCAATCGCTGGCCACAATGATGATGTTGCTTTTTGATTTAACCGAACGCTTGGCCAAGGTCATGGCTTCGGCAGCAGCGGTCGCTTCGTCCAACATGGAAGCGTTGGCAATGGGCATGGCCGTTAAATCACAAATCATGGTTTGAAAATTGACCAAAGCTTCCATGCGGCCTTGACTGATTTCGGCTTGGTAGGGTGTGTAGGCGGTATACCAAGCGGGGTTTTCCAAGATGTTGCGCAAGATC
>CAIODE010000284.1 GCA_903856875.1 uncultured Burkholderiales bacterium | reverse complement strand
TGCTGCAGGCAAAGGGCATTGAGATTCCATACCCTCAGCGTGTGGTTCATACCCGCAGCTTGCCCTAAGTACTGCAGTTCAACACGGCTCTTAAACAAAGCGTTTTAAAACCGCACAGCTTTTATCGGTGCAAGTTGACCTTCAATACCGATGCGCACAAACTGACAGCTGTATTGGCCTCTTGCATCACACTGCCCATGGTGATGAAGCCATGAATTTGGCGCTCAAAGCAAATGTACTGCGATGACCCCCCCGCTTTGGACAAGGCATCTGCATACATCAAGCCTTCATCGCGCAAAGGATCAAATCCTGCAGTCATGATGAATGCTGGCGGAAGACCGGCATGGCTTGCAGCCAATTGGGGCGAGGCGCGCCAGTCTGTGGCGTCTTCGCGGTTCCTTAAATAGTTCTCGGTGTAATACGCCATGGAATCTTTGGTGAGCATGTAGCCTTTTCCGTTGGCGTGAAACGAGGCTGTATCGGGCCACATCAAAGTTGCGGGGTAAATCAGTAACTGATAAGCCGGCTGCACAGCAAGACCCTTTTGATCGCGAAGTCCGATGCAAGCAGCTGCCGACAAATTGCCACCCGCACTGTCGCCCCCAATAGCGATACGCGAAGCATCAATGCCCAAGCTGGCAGCCTGCGCAACAGTCCAGTTGAACGCCGCCACAGTGTCATCGTAGGCTGCTGGAAACTTGTGCTCAGGGCCCATGCGGTAGTCCACAGAGACCACCACGATGTCTGCTTGTAGGCAAAGACTTCTGCACAGCACATCGTGTGTGTCGAGATCGCCCACGGTCCAACCGCCGCCATGGAGGTAAACCAAAGCAGGCAGTGCTTTTTGCGATTGGGCTGAATGGGGGTGATAGACCCTCACTGCTACATGCACACCCTCGTAAGACACTGTGTTGTCTTGCACCTTGAATACCTCGGGTGCATCGGGTTGTGTGAAAGTGCGCCTAGACCTGTAAGAGGTTCGCGCTTCCAAAGGCGTCATGGTGTTGACAGCCGGAACACCTTTGTCAATCATGAGTTGCATCAAGGTTTGTGCTTGTGGGTCCAACATGGCAGGTTCTTTCAAATCAAAGTTTTGTTAAGAGTTCATCAAAGATGGCAGGTACAAGCTGAGCGAAGGAAAGAACAGCAAGATGGCCAAGGTGATCACTTGCATGGCCACAAAGGGCCAGCAACCGCGAAAGATGGTACCAAGCCCCACCTTGGGCAACAGCGTGTTCAATACAAACAAATTCATGCCTACCGGCGGCGAGATGAGCCCAATCTGAATGACCATCACAATCAAGACACCAAACCAAACAGGGTCAAAACCCAGCTGCATCACAATGGGAAAAAACAAGGGGATGGTCAACAAGACCATGGTCAACTCTTCCATGACGGTGCCCAAGATGATGTAAATCACCATCATGGCGCCGACCACCATGACGGGTGAAAGCCCCAAGTGTGTTATCCATTCCTTCAAGTCGCTGGGCATGGTGGTGAAGTTCACAAAGTTGGCAAACACAGTGGCTGCAATCAACAAGGTAAAGAGCATGCCTGTGGTGCGAGCAGACTCGACCAAAATACCGATGAGGCTGTCCCATGTGAGGGCTTTGCGCGCCCAAGCAAACAAAAATGCGCCCGCAGCGCCCATACCTGCGCCTTCAGTGGCTGTAAAAATGCCACCGTAAATGCCACCTAACACCACAAACACCAACAGCAAAACTCCCCAGATGCCGCGCAATGCTTCCATGCGTTGCGTCCAGGTAAATTTCTCACCGGCGGGTGCGTGTTCTGGATCTCGTGAAGTCATGATGACCACTGCCACCATGAGCAAGATGGCGGTCAAGATGCCAGGAATAACACCTGCTGCAAATAATTTGCCAATGTGGGTTTCGGTCACGATGCCGTAAATCACCATGATGGTGGAGGGCGGAATCATGATGCCCAAGGTACCACCTGCTGCAATAACGCCTGTCGACAAGGCATCGCTGTAACCCAATTTTTTCATGGAGGGGTAAGCCACCTTGCTCATGGTGGCTGCTGTGGCAATGGAGGAGCCGCAGATGGCACCAAAGCCTGCGCAAGCCGCAATGGTGGCATGGGCCAGACCCCCGCGGCGATGGCCAATGAAGGTGTAAGCGGCATGAAACAGTTCATGCGCCAAGCCGGCGCGTGCTACAAAGTTACCCATCAAAATGAACAAAGGAATGACGGACAAGGTATAGGCAAAGCCTGTTTCTTGCACCACTTGGGCGGTACTCGCCAAAGCAGGCATCCAGCCTCGGGTGAGGCCAATGCCAACCACACCCACTAAGCCCATGGAAAAAGCCAAAGGCATGCGCAACAGCGCCAAGGCAAAAATGGCAATGAAGCCAATGAGTGCTTCGGTCAAAGAACACCTCCCTCAGATTCTTCGCCTTCACCCAAGGGCTTGAAGACCAAAATCAAATGAACGATGCCTGCGAGACCGCACATGAAGCCCATGCCCATGATGAAGGGCGCTTTTGAAATTTTGAGCTGAGCTGTGGTTTCGCCAAAAGCGGCGAAGTCAATGCCGGTGGAAATCATCAGCCATCCCAAGGCCAGCAATGCCAAACTGCACAGGAAGTTGACAAATGCTTTTTGAAACTTCACAAAGCCTTTGGGCCAGAAGCTGTCTAAAGAGTCAAAGACCACATGTTCAGCCTTGCGAGAGACCAGTGGCAGGGCGCCAAAAATGACCACCACCATGAGCAACTCTGTGAGCTCCAAGGAGCCCGCGATGGAGTGGTCTAAAAGTTTTCTGCCAGAGACATCAAGAAATGTCAAAACCATGATGGCAAAAAGTGCAATCCCAGAAATCAGGCTGCAGAGTTGATCGAGAAATTTATTCACTAAGATTCCAATGCGACATAAAAAACGGTACCTCTCAATTTTGACAGGTACCGCTTTCAGCTCAATGACAAACGCTGCGAGGCGTCTGTTGTCATTTATTTTTCAAGTTTGGCAATTTCAGCGCGGAACTCAGCCAAAACCTTTGCTGGGTCTTGCAGGCCTTTGGCCTTAGATGCGACCACCCAATTTTGCTCCAATGATTGTGTTTTAGATTTCACGTCTGCCACAAACTTGGCATCGGCTTTGGTGACCAGCACGTTGTTGGCTTGCATCAACCCAAAAGCGCGGCGGTCGACTTTGTCCCAGCCACGACCAAAGATGCGTGCTGCAGTTTCGCCTGAAATTTCATCAACTGCTTTCTTGTCCTCAGGCGACAACTTTTCATATTTCGCTTGGTTCATCATGAACACGAAACTGGTGTTGTACAAGCCGCCTGGAAACGTGGTGGCGTGCTTGATGATCTTGTCGATCTTGAAGGACTCGGTCGACTCAGCAGGGAACAAAGTGCCGTCCATCACGCCGGTGGACAGCAGCTCATAAGAGTCTGGGGCGGGCTTGAGCGTCACGTTCATGTTCAGCGTTTTGGACATGTCATTGACCATGCCGCCGCCAACGCG
>CAIODE010000283.1 GCA_903856875.1 uncultured Burkholderiales bacterium | reverse complement strand
CCAACGCAACTCCACTTTTTTGCTGAACTGGTAAGTGGCAAATGCCGTTCCCCAAATGGCGGCGCTTTTGTTGGTGCCCACCAAAGTGGCAGGCGGGGCAGTCGGAAAGGTGGCAAACAGGGCCGGGATCAAAATCAAGCCACCACCACCTACGATGGAGTCGACCATGCCGGCAAACAAGGAGGCCAGAGAGACGAGCAATATTTCCATCAAAAAAAAGCGCCGCTTTCGCGACGCTTGTAAAAAGTCACATCTCGTTTTGGATGTTTATGTTCGATTAGTTTGGGTGTCTCCTCTGCCCTCAAAACGAACCCAAACAGCAGTTCATCGAGTGAATGAAATGTACAAGGCTGCATCAGACAATGCCATCAGGGATTTCCCGTGGCAAACCCCTGCGCATCTTTGGCCATCCAGTGCGCCGCCTTTTCAGCAATCATCAAGGTGGGGCTGTTGGTATTGCCACTGGTAATGCTGGGCATGACGCCCGCATCAACCACCCGCAAGCCGCGAACACCGAGAACTTGCAATTGGCTGTTGACCACCGCCATGGGGTCGTCTTCGCGCCCCATGCGCGTGGTGCCAACAGGGTGAAAAATGGTGCTGGCAATGTCGCCTGCAAGCTTGGCCAATTCTTCATCCGATTGGTATTGAACCCCTGGCTTGAACTCTTCGGGTTCAAAGGCGGCCATGGCGGGTTGCGACATGATGCGCCGAGTCACACGCAGACTGTCAGCCGCCACTTTTCTGTCTTCATCGGTGCTCAAATAATTGGGCGCAATGGCGGGCGCCACATTGAAGTCTGGACTCTTTAAAGTCACACTGCCTCGACTGCTTGGATTCAAATTGCAAACGCTGGCGGTGATGGCGGGAAATGTGTGCAAAGGTTCACCAAATGCGTCCAAACTCAATGGCTGCACATGGTATTGAATATTGGCCCATTCACGGCTTGGATCGCTTTTGGTGAAGGCGCCCAATTGACTGGGCGCCATGCTCATGGGGCCGGACCTGGACACGGCATATTCCAAACCAATTTTGGCCTTGCCCCACCAACTGTTGGCCAAGGTGTTCAGTGTTTTGGCATGCTTCACTTTGTAAACAGAACGAATTTGCAAATGGTCTTGCAAATTGGCGCCAACGCCTGGCAAGTCGTGCGTCACTTCCACGCCGTTTTGTTTCAAACTGTTGGCAGCCCCAATGCCAGAGAGTTGCAAAATGTGAGCTGAGCCAATGCTGCCTGCACTCAGCGCCACTTCGCGCGTGGCGGAGGCGGTGACCAGTTGCTGGCCATCCCACACCTTCACGCCAGTGCATCGTTTGCTGCCATCGGCATCGGTTTCAATGACCAAGCTGGCGACTTGTGCTTGCGTCCAAAGCTCAAAGTTAGGGCGGGCATAGCAAGTGGGCCTGAGAAACGCCTGAGCCGTGTTCCAGCGCCAGCCGCTTTTTTGATTCACTTCAAAATAGCCCACGCCTTCATTGTTGCCCTGATTGAAGTCAGTTGAAGCGGGTATGCCTGCTTGTTGTGCGGCTTGTGCAAAGGCATCTAAAACGCCCCAGCTTAAACGCTGTTTTTCGATGCGCCACTCACCTCCGGCTTTGCGCGCTTTGAGGACTCTGAAGTATTCGGCTGAAGCGGCATCGTGGTGCGCTTTCGGATTTAACAATGCTGCCTCGACCCCATGCGTGCCATGCGTTGAATTGGCGCCTAGGTGGTGGTCTTCGTGAAATTGAAAATAAGGCAGGCATTGATCCCAGCGCCACTGCTTGTCGTCTGTGATGGCGGACCAATTGTCGTAATCGCGAGACTGTCCGCGCATGTAAATCATGCCGTTGATGCTGCTGCAACCCCCCAACACCTTGCCCCTTGGGTACCGCAGTGTTCTGCCGTTCAAACCTGCAGCCGCTTCCGTTTCGTACAGCCAGTCGGTGCGAGGATTGCCGATGCAATACAAATAACCAACAGGGATGTGAATCCAGTGGTAATCGTCTCGCTTGCCCGCTTCAATCAGCAAAACACGCTTGCTGGCATCGGCTGATAAGCGATTGGCCAACAGACATCCTGCAGTGCCAGCGCCGACGATGATGTAGTCAAAAGTGCTGTCGTTCATGGCGCTCTCAAGTGAGAAGAATGTTGCTTACTTGGCAGTCGGCATGGCGAATTCTGCACCCTTGCCAATGCTCTCTGGCCAGCGTTGCATGATCGATTTTTGTTTGGTGTAAAAGCGCACACCCTCTTCGCCATAAGCGTGCATGTCGCCAAACAAACTGCGCTTCCATCCGCCAAAACCATGCCACGCCATGGGCACAGGAATGGGCACATTGATGCCCACCATGCCGACTTGAATTCGGCGCGAAAACTCGCGTGCCACATTGCCGTCGCGGGTGAAGCAACTCACGCCATTGCCAAACTCATGGTCATTG
>CAIODE010000282.1 GCA_903856875.1 uncultured Burkholderiales bacterium | reverse complement strand
GCCAGGGCACTGGCATCCTCAGAATAACGGTCATAGCCAATGACCTTGGCGCCATAGCCTTGTGTGGCAGCCAACTTAGCGGGCGAAGCATCATGTGGCATGAAAATGGTGGCGGGGATTTGAAGAATGCGCGCCGACAAGGCCACGGCTTGCGCATGGTTGCCCGAAGAATAAGCCACCACGCCTGCCCGCCTTTGCGCATCGTTCAATTTGGCCAAAGCATTGAAGCCACCTCTGAACTTGAATGCACCCATGCGCTGAAAGTTTTCACACTTCACATAAATTTTGGCCTGGAGTTGTTCATTCAAAAAACTCGACTGCATCACAGGCGTCTTGTGCGCAACCCCCTCGAGCCGTGCAGCAGCTGCCAAAACATCGTCGAAAGTGGGTACAGCATGTGGCATGAGATTTACTCTATTGAAGAAGAAATTGATTTTGATTAAGCTATTTTGAAATTAAATCGAGGAGACTTTGTGATCAGCTTCAAACTCAATGGTAAACCGACTCAATCGAATGCCGATCAGTCAGAACCCTTGCTTCACATTTTGGCAAATGACTTGGGGGTCAATGGCCCCAAATTTGGCTGTGGCTTGGCGCAGTGCGGTTCTTGTACCGTTTTGGTCAATGGTGACCCCTTGCGCAGTTGCGTGGTCCCCTTGTCTTCGGTTCAAGGCCGTTCTGTCATCACACTTTCAGGCTTGGCCACCAATGGCCAACCCAGCAAATTGCAACAGGCATTCATCCATGAGCAAGCTGCGCAATGTGGTTATTGCACTTCCGGAATGATCATGCAAGCTCAGTCCTTGTTGGACCGAAATCCCAAACCCACTGAATCTGAAGTCAGAACCGCGCTAGATGGCAACCTTTGCCGCTGCGGCGCTCACAACAGAATCGTGCGTGCCGTCATGCGTGCAGCCCAAGGAGTCTGAGATGACCCAAATGCAAACTTCACGACGTCAATTTCTCAAAACCTCTGGGGCACTCACTTTAAGTTTTGGCATTCCCTTGATGGATGTTCATTCGCAATCTGCTCCTGCACCCGACAAGCCTAGACTGGCTGGCGACTTGCAGATCCACCGAAAACTCAATGCCTGGATTCGCATTGACAGCGCTAGCCAAATGGTGGAGTTGCGCATCGGCAAAGTAGAGTTGGGCCAAGGCATCTTGACCGCGGTCGCCCAAGTTTGCGCAGATGAGTTGGATGTGGACTTCTCCAAAATCAGCATCATCTCAGGAGACACAGCTTTGGTGCCCGACGAAGGTGTGACAGCGGGCTCTTTCTCCATGCCCTATTGCGCAACTGCGGTCCAAGCGGCTTCAGCTGAAGTCAGAGCCATCTTGTTGGGTTTGGCAGAAGTTAAATTGAATCAGCCCGCACTTCAAATGAAAGTGCAAAACGGCCTCATCCGTGGCAACAACGGCGCACAAACAAGTTATTGGGAATTGGTGGTTGGCGAATCGCTCAACCGTGAAGCCACAGGCCTGATTAAACCTAAACCTGTCAGTGAGCATCGCTACATTGGACGCTCAGTCCCAAGGCCGGATATTCAAGCCAAAGTCATGGGCGAAGCTATTTTTGTTCAAGAGCAACGGCCCAAAGGCATGTTGTTTGGTCATGTTGTGCGGCCGCCTAGCCATGGTGCCAGACTGCAATCTGTCAATTTGAGCGGCATCGAAAAAATGCCAGGCGTCGTGAAGGTGGTTCGCAATGGCAGTTTTTTAGGCGTTATTGCAAAACGTGAAGCACAGGCCCAAGCCGCGGCGCAAGCCTTGCAAAATCTTTGTGCATGGCAAATTCCTCAAAATTTGCCGAAGACGCAGGACATGTCTGCCTGGCTGCTTCAAACAAAGCCTGATGCAGTCATTCCAACCAAAAAACAAGCTAGGGCCAATTCCAGCAGTGCCAACACGCCCATCGCCCGCGTTGTTGAAGCGCAGTACTACCGGCCCTATCAAATGCACGCTTCTATTGGAACCTCAGCCGGCATGGCTTGCCTTGGGCCTGATGGCGTATTAACGGTCCAAACGCACAGTCAATCTGTCTTTCAAACGGGTGAGGCCATTGCCAAAATGTTGGGCATGCCCATCGACAAAGTTCGAATGCAACACATTCAAGGCTCTGGTTGCTACGGTCACAACATGGCAGATGATGCGGCGGCAGATGCCGCCCTTTTGGCGCTGCAAGTGCCCGGACAATTTGTTCGCCTGCAATATTCGCGCGAACAAGAACATGCTTGGGAGCCTTACGGTTCTGCCATGGTCATGAAAACCAAGGCGAGTCTTGATGCGCAAGGCAACGTGCTCGATTGGGATTTTACTTTGTGGTCAACGCCTCATAGTACGAGGCCAAGTGGGCAGCCTGGCAACCTCTTGTCGGCAGCCTATCTTGAAAAGCCGTTTGCAATGCCTAAACCCGTCAATAGCGGCGGACCCAACTTTGCAGCAGATCGCAATGCCATCGCTTTGTACGAATTCCCTGGCCACAACGTGACCACGCACTTCATCACAGAAATGCCTTTGCGTGTTTCCTCAACCCGTGGCCTTGGTGCTTATGCCAACATTTTTGCCATCGAATCTTTTATAGACGAGTTGGCACATTCAAGTGGTGCCGATCCAGTGGAATACCGATTGCGCTTTATGAAAGACGAACGCGCAAGAGATGCCATTGTGAAAGCCGCCGAAAAATTTGGCTGGTCTCAGTGGCGCAAAACACCTGGCCGAGGACGCGGTATTGGCTTTGCAAAATACAAAAATATTGCGGGCTACTGTGCTGTCGCGTTGGAAGTTGAAGTCAATCGACAAAATGGCCGCATTCGAGTGCTGCGCGCAGTGGCCAGCGCAGATTGCGGCCACATAGTGAACCCCGACGGTGTGAGCAATCAAATTGAAGGGGGCTTGATTCAATCGCTTTCATGGACCCTCAAAGAAGAAGTCCAGATGGACAACACCCGTGTTTTGTCGCGCGATTGGAACAGCTATCGCATTCTGACTTTCTCGGAAATACCACCCGTTGAGGTGGTTTTAATTGACCGCCCTGGTCAGCCATTTTTGGGCACAGGCGAAGCATCTCAAGGGCCGACTGGCGCTGCTTTGGCCAATGCTGTTTTTGATGCGACTGGCGTGCGATTTAGAACCTTGCCTTTAACACCTGATCGTGTTTTGCAAGCTTTATAAACAGAAGCAAAGAAGAATTTCCGCAGACAGAAATCAATTCTATTTAACCTGCGCCAAGCATTGCTGCTTCACGTCATGCCCTTTGATGCTGTAGCAATAGCTTTGTTGTTGCATCACGTTGGCCAGACACATGTTTTTGGTATCGGCATCCTTTACCGAATAACAGTAGGAATTTTGCCGACTGGACATGGCCAGGCAGACGTTTTTCCGATCAGGATCGTGGATGGTGTAACAGGCAGCTTTGTTGGCCCAAACAAAGCCCGAGATACTCAAACTCAAAAGAGCAATGGCGATTTTCATGAAATACCTCCTTTGGGTTTAACCCTTTTCATCTCATTTTGGTTGACAATGTGGCTTGGCAACGCGCCACTCTTGCTTAAGTCAATTTGATGGAGGTTTCACCATGTCAGAAATTCGCCCTGCCAACTCAAGGCCAGAGCCCCCTCGGGTACAACAAGAACGGCCCGTCAAAACCGAGCAAAAAAAAGAAACATCGCCTCAAAAAACTGAAGCGCGTCGTGAAGTCGTCAAGCATGACGTCAATGCCAACAAGCCAAAAGGCGGGAACGTCGACATCACTGTCTAAGCCCATTCAACCCAAGGGCATGTCTTAAAATAGCCACTTCAAACCCTCACACAGAAAGTACACCCCCATGGGCGCGCAGTGGAAAGCAAAAGGCAAGGCACAAGCCGCAGACGCTAGAGGCAAACTCTTTGGTCGTTTGGCCAAGGACATCATGGTGGCAGCCAAAAATGGTGCAGACCCCGCCGCCAACTCAAGGTTGAGACTTGTGGTGGAGCAAGCTCGCAAAGTCTCTATGCCAAAGGAAACACTTGAGCGCGCCATCAAAAAAGGGGCCGGCTTGTTGGGCGATGCGGTTCATTTTGAGCGGGTCATCTATGAAGGTTTTGCGCCACACCAAGTTCCCATCATGGTGGAAGCCCTCACCGACAACCTCAACCGTACAGCCTCTGAAGTGCGCGTGTTGTTCCGCAAAGGACAGTTGGGCTCATCGGGTTCCGTGTCTTGGGATTTTGACCATGTTGGCATGATCGAAGCCGAACCTGCTCAGGCAAACGCAGACGCAGAAGTGGC
>CAIODE010000281.1 GCA_903856875.1 uncultured Burkholderiales bacterium | reverse complement strand
GGCAACGCTGGTGAGTGGGGCCGCGCAGCCACCCCTGAGCTCATTAGAAGCCGCATCAAAATCAAGAGCATGAACTTCATGCGCGGCAGAACCTTCATGAACAAATACGTGATCATTGACGAGGCACAAAACTTAACGCCCAAGCAAATGAAAACCTTGATCACACGGGCAGGACCTGGCACCAAAATCATTTGCATGGGTAACTTGGCGCAAATTGACACGCCCTACCTCACAGAAGGCTCGTCGGGCTTAACCTACGCCGTCGATCGTTTTAAAGGCTGGGCGCATGGTGGCCACATTACGCTGGCCCGTGGTGAGCGCTCAAGACTGGCCGACTTTGCCAGTGAAGTGCTTTAAGGCATGTGACGTGGCGATTTAGTAATCGCCACTGCCACCGCCTGACGCCAAGCTTTCAAAGCGCGTGAGAGGTTTCAAGAAAGTTAAGCGAACGGCGCCGGTGGGGCCATTTCGTTGCTTGCCAATGATGATCTCTGCAACACCTGGGTCTTTAGAGTCTTTGTTGTAATAATCATCACGGTAAATGAACATGATGATGTCGGCATCTTGCTCAATGGCGCCCGACTCTCGCAAGTCACTCATCATGGGCCGCTTGTCAGTTCTTTGCTCCACGCCGCGGTTGAGCTGAGACAGCGCAATCACAGGGCACTGAAGCTCTTTGGCCAGCATCTTGAGGCCCCTGGAAATTTCGCCCAACTCAGTGGCACGGTTTTCACCATCACCACTGGACGAACCGGTCATGAGCTGCAAGTAATCAACCACAATCAGGCCCAACTTGCCACATCTGCGCGCTAAGCGCCGTGCATTGGCACGCAGCTCACTGCTTGTGAGTCCAGCCGTTTCATCGATGTGCAGAGAAACTGTTCTGAGGCGCTCAATGGCATCGGTGAGGCGCGGCCATTCTTCATCGGTCAGTTTGCCGGTACGCAAGTGCCCTTGATCGATTCGACCAATGGAGCCCACCACGCGCACGGCCAATTGGGCAGCGCCCATTTCCATTGAAAACACGGCCACAGGCAGGCCTTCGTTCAAGGCAACGTGCTCGGCAATGTTGATGGCAAATGCGGTTTTGCCCATAGAAGGACGTGCCGCCAAAACCACCAAATCACCAGCTTGCAAACCTGAGGTCATGCGGTCTAGATCGTAGAAACCCGGGGGCACCCCTGTGATGTCGTTGGGGTTGTCGGCCATTTCTTGCACGCGATCCATGAGGTTAACCACCAAGGTTTCCATGGATTGGAAGCCCTGCTTCATGCGAGAGCCTTCTTCACCGATGTTGAAGATCTTTTGTTCGGCTTCGTCTAGGATTCTCTCGATAGGACGACCTTGAGGGTTAAAGGCATTGGTGGCAATTTCGTCGCTGGCCGTGACCAATTTGCGCAGGATCGAGCGCTCACGAACAATTTCTGCGTAGCGCCTGATGTTGCTGGCACTCGGCACATATTGAGCCAAGGAGTTAAGGTAGCCCAAGCCACCCATGCCCTCTGCTTTTCCTTGATTTTGCAACTGCTCGTAAACCGTGATCACATCAGCTGGTTTGGAGTTATTGATCAAAGTTGAAATGGCTGCAAAAATTAACTTGTGCTCATGCCGATAGAAATCATTGTCAGTCAGCAAGTCACCCATTCGGTCCCAAGCCGTGTTGTCTAGCAACAACCCACCCAGCACACTTGACTCGGCCTCGATGGAGTGAGGCGGCACACGCAGCTGTGCAATTTGCTGATCTTGGCTGACGGCGCTGAAACCCAGTTCGGATTCAGAGTGAGACTGAGGAGAAAAAAGTGCGGACATGGACAATCTAATTTGAATGCTCGATCTTACGCACTGAACGGACTTTGGTCATGGGACAAGCCTGTGGATAAGTCGTTGGTAAGTACAGAAAGTCTTGTGAATAAACTGAAAAAACGGCCACCCATGAAAAAGCCGCCGGTCAATCGACAGGCGGCTTTTCAAAGTGCTTGAAAATTAAGCTGTTTCGCCGTAGACAGAAACCGTGACTTCAACCACCACGTCTGTGTGCAATGCCACAGCAACCGTAGATTCGCTCACAGTTTTGATAGGGCCATTGGGCATGCGAATTTGAGCCTTGGCCAAAGCGTAACCGGCTTTGTTCAACTCTTCGGCGATGTCGTGGTTGGTGACTGAACCAAATAAACGACCGTCAACGCCAGCCTTTTGAGTGATTTTGACCACGGCACCAGAAAGCTTTTCGCCTTGTGCTTGAGCTTCGGCCAATTTGGCAGCAGCTGCTTTTTCGAGTTCGACACGACGCGCTTCGAATTCGGCTTTGTTGGCCTCAGTGGCGCGACGAGCACGGCCGCTGGGAATGAGGAAGTTGCGAGCGTAACCGTCTTTGACTTTAACGATTTCACCCAAATTGCCAAGGTTGACAACCTTATCGAGCAGAATAATTTGCATGGTTGTTCTCCTTAAACTTTGTGCTGGTCGCTGTAAGGCAACATGGCCAAGAAGCGAGCACGCTTGATGGCGGTGTTCAATTGGCGCTGGTAAATAGCGCGTGTGCCTGTCAAACGTGCGGGAATGATTTTGCCGTTTTCAGCAATGAAGTCGCGCAAGGTGTCGACGTCTTTGTAATCAATTTCTTCCACGCCTGTGACTGTGAAGCGGCAGAAACGCTTGCGCTTGAACAGCAATGACTGGGTGTTGCGCTTAGGGCGCTTGTCTTTGTTAAATTTTTTGAAAGTGGCCATGGGGCCTCCTGAAAATTAAAGTGTCTTAAATTCTTGAATAT
>CAIODE010000280.1 GCA_903856875.1 uncultured Burkholderiales bacterium | reverse complement strand
TCAAACATTGAAGTTGAACCCTTCATAAACAATGGCCTGAAATGGGCCATGTTTCTTTGGAGGGGTGGGTTTTAGCCTACTGCCACTTTACTTAACATAATATACATCGTATGAAGTTAACGAAGTAAGTAAAACAGTGAATTCGGGGCTACCCCCTCATTTGAAGCCAATTAGGCTCGGTCCTCCTAGCACTGCCTTACTTAGGGACGCTTTGAGTGTCATAGGACAACTTCAAAACAGCTTGCAGCAATTGAATGGTATCTGGACGCTGGCCATCAACTGCAAAATCCAAAGCGGTCAATCCCAATTGATTCTTCAAATGAAGATCAGCGCCTTCGTTGATGAGCAATTGAGTCGTTTTCTCATTGCCGTAGCGTGCCGCCATCATCAATGGCGTGGTGCCATTGGGAGATTCAGCATCTATGTAGGCACTTTCATCCAGTAAGATTTGAACGATTGCGGTATGACCGCCCGTTGCCGCGTAATGCAATGGCGTCCAACCAGGGTGATTGATGTCTGCATCGCGACTGATGAGTAATTTGGCAAGTCCCAATTCACCCTTCAAGCACAACAACATCAAAGTGGTTTCTCCGTGACTGTTGCGAACATTCAGTTTGGTTTTGGGGTGCTTTGAAATGATCTCTAGGGACTGCAACGCCCCATGCAGATAGGCATAAAGGATGGCGGGTTCAGCGTTTAAATCGACTGTATTGGGATCAAAACCACGCTCAAACAAGCTCGAAATAACTTTAACATCATCATTTCTGATGGCTGTGAAAAAGTCTTCGTAAGAACCTGCATAACTTGTTAGGGATAGAAACAAAAATACAATATAAACATAGTACTTTGTTAATTTTCTAAAGTAACTTAACAGCATTTTAAAGCTCAAGCCAAGGCGTTGATCTTAGGGAAAAGACGATCGAAATTGGCACTTGTCAGCTCGCCCATTTGTTCAGGAGTCATGCCCTTAAGTTCGGCCAAAATTTGAGCGACATAGGGTACATAAGATGGGTTATTGGTCTTACCACGGTAAGGAACGGGCGCCAAATAAGGGCTGTCAGTCTCGATCAGCATTCGATCCAGCGGCATCCACGACGCCACATCCCTCAATTCTTGGGCTGTTTTAAAGGTCAAAATGCCCGAAAAAGAAATGTAAAAGCCTAAATCCAGTGCTGCCTTGGCCACTGTTTGGGTTTCGGTAAAGCAGTGAAACACTCCGCCAGCACTGCTCGCATCACCAGCTTCGCCCTCTTCTTTCAAAATGCGAAGGGTGTCATCAGAAGAGGCGCGAGTATGGATCACCATGGGAAGTTGAATTTGGCGGGCTGCCTGAATGTGGTTTCTAAATCGTTCGCGTTGCCATTCCATATCGGCGATGCTGCGACCCCCTTTGCGTTCTGACATCTGATAGTAATCAAGCCCTGTCTCTCCAATGGCAATGACACGAGGCAATTGACCCTTCTCGACCAAATCTTGAACCGTTGGCTCATAGATGTCTTCGTTGTCAGGATGAACGCCAACGGTACTCCAAAAATTGTCGTAAGTCTTTGCCAACTGGTGCACCTGGTCAAACTCCTCCATGGTGGTACAAATGCACAAAGCACGCGTGACAAGCGCATCCTGCATTTTCTGTCGAATGTCCGGCAACTGCGAAACAAGTTCAGGGAATGAAAGATGGCAATGAGAATCGGTGTACATATTAAGTGGCGCTGTTCATCACTTCTCGTGCTTCGGTGCACAGAGCTTCTAACATCAGACCTGCATTGAAAGGGTGTTCAGACGTTTTAGCTGCTTGAGTCAAGCGTTTAAACCAAGCCGTGAGTTGAGTGGACGAAACTTTCAGTTTGGGCAGGTCAGCCTCATTGAAATATCGCAGACCGGCGTGCATCTGCAGCATCAGCAAATCGTGACAAAGCTTTTGCAAAGCATCAATCACTTCTGAAGGCGGTAAATCGGAGCAATAGGTCGCATCACCCATCATCATGGCTTTAGGGAACTTGGACCACCATGGCATGGTTTGACCCAAATTGCGTTGCTTCAAAACTTCATCGGGCCGGCCGCCTGCAGCTTTCAGCAGCGCATGCGCATCATCCGATGACAGGCCTTGGGCTTGTAGCCAAGCCACAGCTTCTGGCGTCGATGGCCAGGTCATGGTGTGACCCAAGCAACGGCTGCGAATGGTGGGTAGCAATTGGTGCGCTGCTTCTGTGGCCAGTACAAATTTCACGTCGCCTGGTGGCTCTTCTAAGGTTTTAAGCAAGGCATTGGCGGTGACATGGTTCATGCGCTCAGCAGGGAATACCAAGACGGTTTTGCCTTTGCCTCGCGCGTTGGTGCGCTGTGAAAACTCGATGGCATCTCGCATGGCATCAATGCGAATTTCTTTGCTGGGCTTTCGTGTTTTATTGTCTATTTCAGACTGCGCTTTTTCGCTCAATGGCCAACCCAACTCGAGCAATATTGTTTCTGGCATGAGCACAAACAAGTCAGCATGCGTATGCACACCAAGGGCGTGACAACTGCCGCAATGGCCACATGCACCCTGTGTCAAGGCCGTATCTGATTCGCACAACCAAGCGCTGACCATGGCCGTTGCCAATTCGTATTGACCCAAACCAGAAGGGCCTTGAAGCAGCCACGCATGGCCTTTTTGCGAAAGCAAAGCCAGCGTTTGTTTTTGAATCCAGGGCGCTAAGTTACTCATTTGGCATATGCCATTTCAACGGCCTTCAAAACATCTGCCCAAACTGCATCACGCGATTGATCCGCATGGATTTGTGCAAATCGCGAGGGTGCTTCTTGCATTCTTTTGGCATAAGCATCCCTTACAGCCTGAAAGAAAGACTGAGGCTGAGATTCAAATTTATCTGGAACACGCGCCGTACTCAAACGTTCGGCAGCAACGGCAGGTGGCAGGTCAAACCAAATGGTCAGATCGGGTTGACGCAGTCTGCTGGCTGGCACCTGTTGCACCATCTTTTCAAGTAATTTCAAAACGTTCCAATCAAAACCACGACCACCGCCTTGGTAGGCAAAAGTTGCATCGGTAAAGCGATCGCACAAAACCACTTCACCTCTTTTTAGTGCGGGCTCAATGACATTGATTAAATGTTCACGTCTGGCTGCAAACATCAGCAAAGCTTCGGTTAAGGGGTCCATCGATTCGTGCAATGCCAGTTCGCGAAACTTTTCAGCCAAAGGCGTGCCGCCAGGCTCCCGAGTCAATGTGACCACGTGGCCGCGGCTTTTGAACCATTGAGCCAAGCCCTCAATGTGCGTTGACTTTCCGGCACCGTCAATGCCTTCAAAACTGATAAACCAGGCGTGTCTCATGAATCAGGGGTCCTGTTTGGAAATTCCGCGTTGGTATTTGTTCACCGCGTTATTGTGCTCGTTCAGCGACTGGCTGAAATGACTGCTGCCATCGCCTTTCGCCACGAAATAAAGAAAGTTGGACGCTGCAGGCTCAATGGCGGCCTTCAAAGCAGCTTTGCCTGGCATGGCTATGGGCGTGGGTGGCAAGCCAGCTCGCGTGTAAGTGTTGTAAGGCGTGTCGGTGCGCAAATCAACACGCCTTAAATTACCATCAAAGGCATCGCCCAAACCATAAATGACGGTAGGGTCGGTTTGCAGGCGCATGCCGATTTTGAGCCGATTGTGAAACACAGATGAAATGATAGGACGATCGCTGGCACGGCCCGTTTCTTTTTCAACAATGCTGGCCAAAGTGAGCAACTCATCAGGGCTTGCAAGTGCCAGAATGCCTGGTTTTTGAGCCCAGATGTTGGCCAATTGCTTGTCCATGGCTTTGAGTGCGCGGTTCATGACAGCAAGGTCGGTAGAGCCCTTTGAGTAGCTGTAGGTATCTGGATAGAAACGCCCTTCCGGATGCACACTGGGACGTCCCAATTGCGCCATGATTTGAGCATCTGACATGCCTTGTGTACTACTTTTCAGGGCCTCAGACTTGGCCAAAGTTTGCTTAAATTGCTTGAAAGTCCAACCTTCCACCAGGGTCACATACCGCAGGCTTTCCTCGCCGCGTGCCAACATGTTCAAAACCGTGCGGGGGGACATGTCGGGCGTGATTTCGTAACTTCCGGCTTTGATGGCGCGGTCTTGCCCCGATAGCCTAAACCAAAGCCTAAGCAATGGGGGTGAAACATCAGCACCTGCATCTGAAATGGCTTGCGCCACTGATTTGGGAGAGGTGCCAGGCTCAATGGACAAATCAAGTACCTGAGGGCTGCTTGATTCACTCAAGACTGAAGGTTTGAAACCCATTGGCAATTCAAGCCAAGCCAAAGCCCCTGCCAATACAGCCACGAGCATCAAAATCGAAAGGGTCAGAAAGACGCCCCACGAGAGTTTCTTTCGTGAAGTGTTGCTTTTTCGGGCTTTTGAAGCGGGGCGACTCAAACCTTGGATCCTTTGGGTTTCTCAGAGGAGATCATAATTCAGCCATGGACTTGATTGAACCCCATTTGAAATTCTCGCCTTCTGGCCTTTTGGTGCCCCAGCATTGGGGGCTCATTTT
>CAIODE010000279.1 GCA_903856875.1 uncultured Burkholderiales bacterium | reverse complement strand
TATGCCATTGATAAAGGTGTAGTCCGTGGGATGTACATCATGGGCGAAAACCCCGCTATGTCGGATCCCGATGCTAACCACGCTAGAGAGTCTCTCTCTGCGCTTGACTTACTGGTTGTGCAAGATATTTTCATGACAGAGACTGCTTGTCTGGCGGATGTAATCTTGCCAGCAACGGCCTTTGCAGAAAAAACGGGTACGTTCACTAATACTGACCGGTTGGTCCAAATGGGTCGACAGGCTATAGAACCTCCAGGTCAAGCCAAACCAGATCTGTGGATCATTGAGCAAATGGCTAAGCAGTTGGGCTTGAAATGGAACTACCAACACGTTTCAGAAGTTTTCGACGAGATGCGACACACCATGCCCAGCATTGCTGGTATCACGTGGGATCGCCTTGAGCGAGAGCATGCTGTAACTTACCCCTGCTTAAAAGAGGGAGACCCAGGCCAGTCCGTGGTGTTTGTCGAAAACTTCCCGCGTGAATCTGGTCGTGGGCGTTTTGTACCTGCAGACATTATTCCCGCTAACGAGCGCCCAGACGCCCAATACCCGATGGTCTTGATCACTGGACGCCAGCTAGAGCATTGGCATACCGGAAGTATGACTCGCAGAACTGCCGTCCTTGATGCGATCGAGCCTGACCCGGTTGCTTTGGTACACCCATTGGATTTGGCTGATTTAAATGTCCAACCGGGGGAGATCGTCACCATCCAGTCTCGTCGAGGCTCTGTCAGTTTATATGCCAGAGCGGACGAAAGTTCGCCACGCGGATGTGTATTCGTGCCATTTTGTTTCTACGAGGCGGCTATCAACAAACTAACCAATCCTGCCCTAGATCCATTTGCCAAAATTCCTGAATTCAAATATTGTGCAGTCAAGCTATCTGCTGGGGGTGAGGTTTCTGAGACTTTGAGTTTTGGCGGTGGGCAGGGACACGCCGCTAGAACAAACTTACCCCTGCACTAGATCAACTCAAATGTGCTGAGAAAAAATCAAAGAAAAAGCGCTGGCTTAGCAGTCATAAATTCTGCAGCTGTCATTTTGCCTCCGCCTGCAGGACGAAGGCGTATCACTTCAATATGTCCACCTTGAGCATTGATACCGAAAGAGTGCTCACTTAACCGCAAGATCGTTCCAGGTTTTCCCTTAACCTGCTCAAACCTTTGTGAAACATGTTTTTTGCAATCGAAAAGAGTGACCTTCTCTTCGCCTAATAGCGTCCAAGCACCTGGGGCGGGGTTGCATGCGCGAATGAGGTTGTAGACCTGGTCAATATGGCTTGACCAATTGACACAGGACTCCGCCTCCTTGAACCAACCTTGGTAAGTAGCGAGGCTTTCATCTTGAGTGATTTCAGAATGCTTTCCAGCTAAAACCAGGTCAGTGGCTTCTATCAATGCTTTAACACCCAGAGGAAACAGTCCATCAAAATAAACCTCACCTAAAGTGGCATCTGCGCCAATAGGAAATGTTTTTTGTAAAACAATCGGGCCCTCGTCTAAGCCATCCGTAGGCCTAAATACAGTCAGTCCGGTTTCTTTCTCTCCCATCGCAATAGGCCAATTGATAGAAGAAGGGCCTCGATACTTAGGCAACAAAGAGGGGTGGTATTGAATCGTTCCGTGCTTTGGTATGTGGGTCAACCATTGAGGCACAAATTGGAGCACGTAGGCCATCACGCAAATATCGGCATTCAAAGACTGCATAGCTTGTCTTGCCAGATCGTCTTTTAAGTTTGGCAGTTGAAACACAGTAATGCCTAGTTTCTGCGCCGCCTCTCGCAAAGCATCTGGGCGTTCACTCGGTTTTTCTTGCTTACAAAAAACACCAACCACGGTGTGACCTTCAGCGATCATGGCCTCAATAACTGCCTTACCAAAATCTTGCTGCCCAATAATTGCAACTCTAGCCAAGATAATTCCTTAGGACAAATAAAAATTAAACCAAATGCCAGTGAAATTGAAAAACCAACATCGCTTTTAGATGGCAATGCACACTTCACGCCAAAGCGCTGCGATTGGAGCCACCCTCCAAACAGGAAACAATTCGTTCTCACGATGCGAATCAAATCGCGCTGTTGGTTGACTCAAAAAATTCTAGCAGAAATAATGAGTTCAAGTGACACCGCTATTGAGCTTAAAGTTTTTGTCGGCGTTAACACTGTGATAACTCGCTTTGAAAAAAAGAGTACGAAGTGTGCCCTGAATGTGGACTTCCCAAGGTGCAATAGACAGCTTGGGTCTATGACAGGGCATCTACTGTATGACTGACTTCTGAGTCCTTTGGTTCCAGGTTCAAGTAGCCAAGTCGATTGACATTCTCATTGAGCCACAATATGGTTCGCACAAGCAGCCTTCCTGTGTTCGCGCCCAGTGCGGTGAGTTTGATCCAAGGCGACTTGGGCGAAGACCATCACGCCATCGTGAACAGGGTGAGTTATTAACCGTTGCTATTGCGCAATTTCAATTGAAGAAAGTGATCTGACCATGAGCGAGAATTCGCAACCTGCAGGCCGACTAGACCACCACGTGGAAGGCCACGTCGGCTACGTGACCTTCAACAACCCCAGCAAATTCAATGCCGTGAACTACGACATGTGGTGCGCGTTGCCAGTGGCGATGAAGGCCTTGACCGATGACCCTCAAGTTCGCTTGATTGTGTTGCAGGGAGCGGGTGACAAAGCTTTTGTCTCTGGCGCCGATATTTCGCAATTCAACACCCATCGCAACGGTGACGCCAGTACCCATTACAACGATGCCACACAAGCGGGCTACGCGGCGGTGCTCGATTGCCCCAAACCCACGTTGGCCAAAATTCGCGGCATTTGCATGGGCGGTGGTTTGGGCCTCGCCCTCAATTGCGATGTGCGCATGGCCGCAGCCGATGGCAAGTTCCGCATGCCTGCTGGCCGTCTGGGCTTGGGCTATACCTTCGATGGCGTCAAACGATTTACCGAAATTGTGGGCACGGCCAACACCGCCGATTTGTTTTTCAGCGCGCGTATTTTTGGCGCTGAAGAAGCCCTGCGCATCGGCTTGCTCAAGCAAGTCGTGGCGGTAGACGAATTTGATGCCGTGGCCAGTGCCTATGCGAAAATGGTGTGTGAAAACGCACCATTGACATTGGCTGCTGCCAAGCGGTCTTTGCTGGAGTTGCGCAAAAACGCCGAGGACCGTGATTTAAAAGGCGCCAACGCCATGGTGGATGCTTGTTTCACCAGCGAAGATTACAAAGAAGGTCGCAAAGCTTTCGCCGAAAAACGCACACCTCAATTTCAAGGACGATAAGGAGACACTTCATGAAATCACGCTCTTGGTGCTTGTTCGCTTTAAGCTTATGGGCTGTCTGTTCGGTCTATGCACAGCCTTATCCAAACAAACCCATCAAGTTCGTGGTGGGCTATCCGCCAGGAGGCTCGGGTGATTTTGTAACGCGAACTGTGGGCGAAGCCATTGCGGCTGAACTGGGGCAATCGGCCGTGATCGACAACCGCCCTGGCGCAGCTGGCAACTTGGCCAGCGAAGTCGTGAATAAATCGCCAGCCGATGGCTATACCTTGCTGGTTGCCAGCAACCCTTACATCAACAAGGCGCTGTACAAAAAACTGAACTACGACATTGAAAAAGATTTCCAGCCCATCACCTTGCTGGGCAACGGGCCCATGGTGGTCGCGGTCAACAGCAGCTTGCCTGTGAACAACATCAAAGAGTTGATCGCCTACGCCAAAAAGAATCCCGACAAACTCAACTTTGGCTCCAGCGGCAATGGCTCTGCGCCGCACTTGGCGGGCATTTTGTTCAACAGCGTAACGGGCACGGACATGCTGCACATTCCATTCAAAGGCGGTGCGCCAGCGGTGCAGTCTTTGATCGCAGGAGACACGCAGGTTATTTTCGGCACCTCGCCCGTGGTTCTGCCGCAAGTGCGCGGCGGTCGAGTGCGCCCATTGGCCATTACGACTCAAGAGCGCTCTGAGGCTATTCCAAACATCATGGGCATGAAAGAAGCAGGCTTGGCCGACTACAACATCAGCTTTTCATTCGGGCTGTACGCACCCATGAAAACGCCGCCAGAGGATGTGAAAAAGATTTTCGATGCGGCGGTCAAGGTGCTCAAACGTCAAGACATCCGCGATAAATTGGCCACGCAAGGAATGGACCCTTTGCCCAACAATTCACCCAACGAATTCCGCCTGCAAAACCAGCGTGAAGCACCTTTGTGGAGCAAGCTGATTGAGGCCTCTGGGGCCAAGGTGGACTGACATGCAAGCCTACGCGATTCAAACCCTGAATGACCAAGTGGTGGTCTCACTGGTCGAGCGTGCCGAGGCTGCGCTCACACCCACACACATGCGCATAAAGATGCATGCAGCCAGTTTGAACCGCGGAGAGTTCATCGTCGGTCATGGCTTGCATGGCAAGTCCAATGTGCCCCAACCGGTGGGTCTAGAAGGGGCTGGCACTGTGATCGAAATCGGTGCGCAAGTGACTGCGTTTGCGGTCGGTGATCGCGTCATGGGCCGATGCCCTGGCGCATTTGCCCCACGCGCCATCATGGCGCAAAACGAGGCCATGCCAGTGCCCAATGGTCTTGGCTGGGAAGAAGCCGCTGCCATACCGTTGACCTACCTCACGGCCTACGACGCCATTCACGAGCAGGGCCTGTTGAAGGCCGGTGAATGGGTGTTGATCAATGGTGTGACCTCAGGGGTGGGCGTGGCCGCCTTGCAAATGGCCAAGGCATTGGGTGCGCAAGTGATCGGCACCACCGGCTCAGCCGAAAAATTGGCCAAACTTCAAGGCCAAGGTTTGACCTTGGCCATCCAATCACGGCAAGCCAATTTCCACGATGCTGTGATGAAAGCCACACAGAACCAAGGCGTCAACTTGGTGGTCAACACCGTGGGAGGTTCTGTCTTTGCAGAAGACATTCGATGCTTAGGCTTTGAAGGTCGCCTGGCCATGGTGGGTTATGTGGACGGCGAACTGAGCGCCTCCATTGATTTACAAGCTTTGCATGCCAAGCGATTGCGCCTGTTCGGCGT
>CAIODE010000278.1 GCA_903856875.1 uncultured Burkholderiales bacterium | reverse complement strand
GGTGCCATCTCGCAATTGGAAGGCGGCGCCATTCAATCGACCAGCTGGGCTTTGAAAGAGCAAGCGCATTGGGATGCAGAAAATATCACCAGCACCCATTGGGACGCCTATCCCATCTTGCGTTTCAGTGAAGTGCCAGAAGTCATGGTGCACCTCATGCCCGGCAATTCACAAAATGGTGAAACACTCAATCCACCCTTGGGTGCGGGCGAAGCCACACAAGGCCCGACAAGCGCAGCCATTGCCAATGCGGTATTTCATGCGGTTGGAGTGCGCGTGCGGCAAATGCCACTGTCGCCAGACAACTTGGCAAAGGCCGCGCTGGCTTAGGCCAAGGGTAAAAAACCAGCCTTGGCGCGAAGCGCTGCATTTTCGGTGCTGGTCAAAATGTCAAGCATGGCTTGAGCCTCTGCAGCGGAGGTGCTGGTCGAACGCACGCCAGCTGTATACATGGTGGCCAGTTCAAATTCGAGTGGCAAGTTGGCCACTAAATCAATGCCAGCGGTTATCAAAATTTCAGTCACCTGGGTGCAACCAATGACATGCGGATCGTCACATGCTGCCATGGCATTCATGGCGGCGTTGCCATTGGGGTAGGGGCGCAGCTTGCTTTCGACTGTGTCGGCAATGCCCAAGCCATTGAGCACTTTCATGAAATGGATGCCTGCAGTGGCCAGCTTTGGATCGGGGAAATAAATGCCCGTGGCAGCCAGCATGGCCGCCTTCAATTGTTCGGTTGTTTCTACTTGGGGCCAAGGTGTGCCACTCTTTACGGCCACGCCCGTTTTGACAGGCCCCAAATGACGCGCACTGCCTGCCAAAACATGACCTGAAGCGGTGAGTTGTTCGATGAGTACCGCAGTCAAAATGACCACATCGCATGGCGCACCGTCTATGAGCTTTTGCTTCATCAAGCCAACTGCTCCAAAACCACAAATGAGTTGCGTGTCAGTTGTGTTTTCAATCGCAGACTTTAAAACGTTGACCAAACCCTGAGCGGCACCACCGCTGAGCAAATGAATAAAACGTGACAAAACAATTAATCCAATTTGATGTTGGCCGACTTGATCACACCAGACCATTTGGCAATGTCGTCTTGCAAATATTTGTCAAATGCCACAGGGTTCATGACCAAAGGTGCCGCGCCTTGTTTGGCCCAAAGTTGTTTCACATCTGCTTGTGAAGCAATTTTGGAAACGGTTTCATTCAACTTGTCGACGATGGCTTTGGGCGTACCTTTGGGCGCCATGATGCCAAGCCAAATGGTGGCTTCATAGCCTGCAACACCCGCTTCGTTCAGGGTCGGCACATCGGGCAACACATCGGAGCGTGTTTTGCCACTGGTGCCTACAGCTTTGACTTTGCCGGCCTTGACTTGTTCGGTCATGGTGGTGACAGCGTCAAACATCATGTCGACTTGGCCGCCCAACACATCAGTGCGTGCGCCTGAGCTGCCTTTGTAAGGCACGTGCACCATGTCAATCTTGGCCATACTTTTGAACAATTCGCCGGCCATGTGATAGGGCGTGCCAGGACCTGAGGATGCATAATTCAATTTACCAGGCTGTGCTTTGGCCACGCGAATCACATCGGCCAAAGTGTTCATGCCTTTGGTGGGGTTGACCACCAACACCAAATCAGAATAGTTAATCGGTGCAACACCAATGAAGTCTTTCATGAGTGCATAAGGTTTGTTGGGAATGAGGGTTTCATTCACAGTTTGGGTGTTGGACATGAGCAGCAAGGTGTAACCATCTGGCGCAGCTTTAGCGGCCAAGTCGGTACCAATGACCGAACCTGCGCCGGGCTTGTTGTCAACGACAAAAGACTGACCTAAATTCTCCTGCAGACGCTGTGCAATGAAGCGTGCGTAGTTGTCGGCTGGCCCACCGGTTGCAAAAGGCACAATGATTTTGACGGGGTGGTTAGGGTAGTTTTGAGCATGGGCTTGCTGCGACAAAAAGATGCCAGTGCCTACCAACAGCAAGCTGGCCAATGCGAAGCCCATGTTGCGACGCAAGGCTGAGGGCTTTTGCAAAGTGCCAGCAACTGCTCGGCTTGAAGATGATTTGCCAAATGAGTTCATGTGTATCTCCGTGATGAGTAGATTTTTTTTGAATGTGGGCTAAGAGATGTGCTTGATCTGTGCTTGCTCTGAGCTTATTCCACTTTGCCAATTTTCTTGACCACATCGGTCATGCGCTTGGCGTCAGCCTGAACGTATTTTTCAAATTCAGGGCTGTCCAAATACACCACAGGGCTGCCTGTGTTTTGAATGATGTCTCGCACTTTAGCGTCTTGAGCGGCAACTTTGGCTGCAGCCCGCAAGCGCTGCGCGATAGGCTCGGGTGTGCCGCTTGGGATGAACAGGCCAGACCACTGCGCGTACTCGGCATTGAAGCCCAAATCTTTCAAGCTGCTCACATCGGGCATAGAGGCCAAAGCCCCGTTACCCCAATGACCCAAGACGCGAATCTTGCCGGCTTTGACGTGTTGCAAAACGGTGGCAGGGCCTGTGGACACCGCATCAATTTGACCGCCCAACATGGCCACGATGGCCGGTGCTGCACCAGTGAAGGGGATGTGTGTCATTTTGATGC
>CAIODE010000277.1 GCA_903856875.1 uncultured Burkholderiales bacterium | reverse complement strand
CTCGAAATCGGCCGGCCACAATTTCTTGCTCTAAATCTCTGTGTGTGGCGGCCACTACTCGCACATCTACCGGAACCGACTTGGTACCACCCACGGGGTCTACGCTTCTTTCCTGCAAAACTCGCAGCAACTTCACCTGCATGTCTAAGGACAAATCACCAATTTCATCTAAAAAGATGGTACCGCCATTGGCCAACTCAAAACGTCCTATGCGATCGGTCATGGCACCTGTGAAAGAGCCCTTTCGGTGTCCAAACAATTCACTTTCAACCAAGCCTGTCGGAATTGCGGCGCAATTGATGGGCACAAAGTTGGCCTGACTGCGGTCTGATTGATCGTGCAGCGCTCGGGCCACCAACTCCTTGCCGGTTCCACTTTCACCCGTGATCAGGGCAGTTGCCGTGGAAGACGCCACACGCGCAATCAGGGTTCTAAGGGCCTCGGCACTTGAACTGGCGCCAATAAAGGGGTGAAGAACTTGTTGAGTCGCCATTGATTTTTTGATAATAAGCCTTGAAAAAAGCAGTGAGTTCCCTGCAAATCAATACACTTGTGTATTCATTTCTAACATATTTAACCTGAAATGTCGGAAAACCGTCAAGAACGTTCAGAATCATTGGCCAAGTTTGGCGTTTTACGTTGTGCATTTGCCTCAAGAAAGCCCCCTTGATGCCGAATCAGAGGGTGAAGGACTTCGAAGTCCCCTTAATCAAAAGGATGAATCCATGAAACGCCTCACTTTTTTGTCCACGACTTGCTGCGCATTGGTCTTGCTTGCTTTGACGGGTTGTAAATCCATCAACTTAAGCATGCCTACATCCACCAAAAGCAGCAATATCGCTACGCCCTTGGTGGAAAAGCGCGAAACTTTGATGGCCACAGGCTACGCTGTGATCAGCGTTCAAAATTCAAGGAACCCTGCTCAACAACGTCTGATGGCCATTCGTGCTTCTAAGTTGGATGCATTTCGAACCCTCACAGAACAGGTCTATGGACAGCAATTGGATGCATCTTCTACGGTGGCCGACATGGTCATGCTCAATGACACATTCCGAACCAAAGTTGAAGGCGTTATTTATGGCGCCCAGTTGGTCAGCATTACACCTGTAGGTGAAGACACTTACGAGACCACTTTGTCCTTGGACAAAGAAGTTGTCCAAGATTTGCGTTTGTTGTTCTTAGGCCAAGTGGCCGTTAAAGGTCGTTGATCATGTTGACACTGCGCAGCGTCTGCTGGTGCTTCGGTGTTTTGTCGCTCACAGCTGCCAGCAGTTGGGCGCAAAATTTACCTGCACCTTCACAAAAAGACGGATCTAAAACCAACGCGCCATTGACTGCGCAAGAACGTTTGGATGCCATTCGCCACAGCTTGGTAGAAGCCTCACTTCAAACACCCACCAAGGTATTGAGCACCAGCTGGTTAGACAACAACGGCAGCCTGCGCGAAACCAGCAGCTTTAAAAATGGCATGCAAGTCAACAGCCTGCGCGTCCTATCCTACGACCGCGACGAAGCCGGCCAACCCAAAGCTCAACTGCAAATAGACGAACCCTCACCATCACTCCAACAACAAACCCGCCAAGGCCTCAAATCCATCTGGCAAGCCTTCAAACAATTGGGGTCAAAACAATTGGGGTCAGAGCAGAATAAAACTCTGATTTCCGAAAAAGCAAATCAATAGTCATCTGACCCCAATAAATCTTGTGGCAAGCAGTTGAAGGTGGGCTTGCGACATTTGATGGGGGTCGATGTTTGGATGGATGGCAGTAATCCATCTGCGCTGTCTAGTGCTGTGTACCAGTTAATGGGTGAGCACTTAACTTCTAGCAGTCCCCAGGGTCCTGAGCAAAATTGGCGCATGTCAGTCAATGACAAACAACCCAGCATGGCCAAAACCATGACGGCTTATGAGCGCGCCTTGACCAGCAACAAGCCAGAGCAATTGCCATGGCATGCTCGCTTTGCCATGAAAACAGACATGTTGCCAGCGCCTGGTTTATTGGGTGTGAATGGTGTCAAAGGTCCTGGCATGGTCGTGAGTTTGTTGCTGCAAGTGAGTCCACGTGAAGGTCAAAAGGGCGTCTTCCAAGAAATGGTCAATCTCAACTTGGAGTTGGAGACGGATGCATGGAAACCCGCCAAACTCAATGCAGAAAGTTATGCTTTATTGACTCAACAATTTCAGCAATGGCATTCTTCAGTGAGCCAGTTGCTTGCTTGCGAAGCCATTACACCCACAGTGACCGAGGTTCAAACCGAAACGCTTCGAATCAATGCGGGCAGCGAATCGGGTGTTCGCAAAGGCGATGAATGGTTGGTGGCAGATCCAGCCAAATTTCCAAGCCAATTGGTAGGTCAAGACGGTGCATCTCAAATGTTATTGGCCAAGGTTGACAGCGTTTCAGCTTACCATTCGGTCTTGACAATTATG
>CAIODE010000276.1 GCA_903856875.1 uncultured Burkholderiales bacterium | reverse complement strand
TGCGCACGGCCCGGGCGCCCATCGCGGGCAATGTTGCCCTTGCCATCTGTCAGCAGCACCACGATCGGTGTCTCGCCTTTTTTTCTCAGCTGATCTGCCAACAGCATCGATGCATCAATGGCATGTGACAGTGGTGTACCACCGCCACCCGGCAGGCCCGCCAGGCTTCTTTTGGCGCGTGCCAATGAGCGAGTGGGAGGCAAAATCAGCTCCGCCGTTTGACCTCTGAATGCAAGCACCGCCACACTGTCGCGCCGCACATAACAGTCGGCCAACAACAACTCAACGGCGCCCTTGGCCTCGGCCAAACGGTGGAGCGCAGACGAGCCAGAAGCGTCGACCACAAACACTGTGGTGGTCTGCCCTGATTGGCGAAAGCGCGTGACATGGAAATCTTCTTTGCGAACCACGATGCGCTGTTTCTGCCCATCAGAAAGGGCTTGTTGGCGCCGCCGAAGTTTTTGCCAAGGCGCCGCAGCCCGGAGCGTTTCAAGCACATTGATGCGTTGCCCTGAACGCGGCTCGCCTTTTCGTGCACCCACGGGCCGGCCGCGCAATGCATTTTTTTGCAAAGCGCCTGCGCTGCCCGAGGTGGGTGTTTTGGCGCGCTGCAGCTGGCCAATTTTCAAACTGGCCAAGAGGCCAGAAGGGATGGCAGCTTGGGCTGCTTCAAGGACCAACTCGGCTAAATTTTCAGGCAGGCCAGGGTCTTCGTTTTGCGTTTCTTCTTGATCGCCATCTGCATGGGACTCGTCCTTGTTCTCAGCATCTGGAGAGTCAGGTTCTGAAGGTGGCTCGGGCACTGGCTCTGGCGGCTCTTGATTTTCTGCAGGCGTGTCTTGCGCTTCATTCTCTGGCGGCGCTGCTGGCGGCAGACGTGTTGCGCGAGGTGCAAGCACCAATCTGGCAGCGACGCCGGTGTGTTCTTCTTCGACGGTGTTGCTACCGGCTAACGCAGCGGCGGCCCGCGCCACTCGCACGGCAAACACACTGGCTCTAAGGGAATCTATACCCAGCGCCAATGCAGCGGCA
Organism: uncultured Burkholderiales bacterium; assembly: GCA_903856875.1. Classification (GTDB taxonomy): domain Bacteria; phylum Pseudomonadota; class Gammaproteobacteria; order Burkholderiales; family Burkholderiaceae_C; genus Limnohabitans_A. The sequence continues at coordinate 1,479 of CAIODE010000276.1, read as the reverse complement.
CACAAGGCTTGCACCGCTTCGTCGTCTATCTTCACTTGTGACAAACGCTGCCGCGCATTGAGCACTTCTTGAGCTGTCCATTCGGGTCCTTCTTCGTCCTCGTCTTGCGCGCTCATCAGCAAGCGAAAGGCCAGTCGATCCGCAAGGCCTGCCGGCATTTGCTCGTCGTCGCTGGCGCCTTCATCAAGGGCCACCAAGCCTAAGCTGGCCTTGGCCGATGTGTCTAAACCATCACGTTGCAAAGCCACCATGCCCGTGTCAAGCACGCTGCCAAAGCGAGCGGCTGAGGACAAGCTCATGCGCTCGGCCATGGCCAAAACCAACACGCCGCCATCGGCTTGTGACAGCAAGCCTTTGAGGGCGATGGGCTTGCCCGCTTGCAGGGTAGCGCCCAAGTCAAGCCCGCCCAACAAAGCGGTGTCGTTGATGTTCAGGGGCACGCGCCTCAGGGGAGTTTGAGTGGGCAAGAGGCTTTTTAAAAGTGCCAGCCACTGATCCCGGTTATCGCAGGCAGGTGAGCGAAGTGCCACACCGCCCAGACCCACTGGGTCGACTGCAAAAAGTGCAGCGATGGTTGCGGCGTCGCCTTGCATAAGAGGTGTCTGAGCGCCTTAAGTTTTGAGCGCTTCAGGCTTAGGCGCAGTGAGCTCTGCCAAGGCTCTTTCCACACGCGTCGACGAGCCGGAATCATCGAGTGGGTTGCGGCGAAGCCGATGGCGAAGCGCAGAAGGTGCCACCCGAATCAGGTGCTTTCGTTCCACTTTGGAGGCGCCTTGCAAAGCAGCTTGGGCCCGCGCCGCGCGAACCAGTGTGAGATCGCCTCGTAAGCCATCGGTGCCCAAGCTCATGCAGAGTTGGGCGGCAAACTCACGGGCTTCATCTGGAATGGTCACGTCCGGCAAACGCTTGCGAGCAGCCACAATGCTGCGCCTGACGCGGTCGTCTTCTTTTTTCCATGCGTCGGTAAAGGCTTGAGGGCCTTGCTCGAAGGCGTCTCGGCGCTTCACCACTTCCACGCGCTGTGCCAGCGTGTCGGGTGTTTTAACTTCCACTGACAAACCAAAGCGGTCTAGCAACTGAGGTCTTAGTTCACCTTCTTCCGGATTGCCGCTGCCAATGAGTACGAAACGTGCAGGGTGGCGAACACTCAAGCCTTCTCGTTCCACCACGTTTTCGCCAGAGGCGGCCACGTCAATGAGCAGATCGACCAAATGGTCTTCCAACAAATTCACCTCGTCGATGTACAAATAACCCCTGTTGGCGCGCGCCAACAGCCCAGGTTCAAAGGCTTTCACGCCTTGTGAGAGGGCGCGCTCCAAATCCAGGGCGCCGACGACACGGTCTTCAGTGGCACCCAGGGGTAAATCAACGACAGGCACCGTGACCAAGTGGCTGGGCCTTGAAAGGCCGCTTGCTTTCTTGTCCGCAGCCGCAATCGCTAGGCAGTCTGGGCACTTGGCATTGTCTGGGTCGCAACCG
>CAIODE010000275.1 GCA_903856875.1 uncultured Burkholderiales bacterium | reverse complement strand
GGCGCGGCCTTTGCATGCGCTGGCGCTCACACCACCGGAGCGGGTCAAGGTCGTCATAGTGGGTCAGGACCCGTACCACGGGCCTGGCCAGGCCCATGGGCTGGCGTTCTCGGTTCCCGTCGGGGTCCGAATTCCTCCGTCGTTGCGCAACATCCTGTCCGAGGTGGCCAGAGGCTGCGGTCCGGTCGCAAAAGCGCCCACCGTGCAAGCGCCGGTATCGGGCAGTCTGGAGCCGTGGGCGCGGCAGGGCGTTTTGCTGCTCAATACCTGCCTGAGCGTCGAGCAACGCCAACCGGAGTCCCATCTTCTGAAAGGTTGGGAAGTGCTCACTGACGAAATAATCAAGCTTGTTTGTTGTAGTGGGCGTCCAGTGGTGTTTCTCCTGTGGGGTGCTCGCGCGCAGTCCAAGCGCGCGCTGCTAGAGCAAAGTGCGACGGGCCCCCTGCTGGCCCTGAGCGCGAACCACCCTTCGCCCCTGTCCGCCAGGCGCAAGCCGATACCCTTCATGGGCTGCGGCCATTTCGAACAGGCCAACGCATTCCTGACAGAAAACAGCCAGTCCCCGATTGACTGGCTGGACGTATTCAGGCATCGGCCGCGACTACCGGGCGGGGGTGCGATTCAAAGTGATGTGTCGTGACTCAAGCCGCATACCGATAGTTGGTTGCCCAGTATCCTTGCCACTCGCCGTTGGCGCGGTTGACCCGCAGCGCCAGCATTTTTTCGGCGTTGGCGGGCGTCCACCATGCCCCTGGCAGCTTGAGTCGCTTTTGCACGATGTAGCGGTGCGCGCTCTCGATTTCGCCAGAGCCAATTGGCAGCCCCTGGCTGATGGCCCCCTCGTAGTCCAATTGGTCCTGACGCTGGCCCAGGTAGCGGTGACATTGGCGCACCGGGGCATCCTCCTCGGGCGTTTGAGACGGCTCCAGGTGCGCCCTCAGTTCGTTTAGCAAGGGCCCCAAGCCCTGGGTTTTGAGCCGCTCTTTTTGCTTGTCCAGCCATGCATGCTGCGCTGCGGGCTGCGCCTCTATGGCATTGGCGGCGGCGCTCAGATAGTCGCACACATGGTAGAAATCCAGCAGATAGCTGCCTTGGCTGCCAAAGCGCTGTCTGACCTGCTTGGCTATCCACGGCGCACCATCACCCACACCGTGCACCCTATGGCCTTTGCCAAATCCCGCCCTCTTGGCGCAGGCGCGCAGTTGCTTGCCCGCCATGTCCACATCGCCAAGCAAGGTCGCCGCGTAGGTCAGCTCTTTGCTGCCCTGCACATGGGCCAGGCTGACCTTGGCCTCCTGCCACTGCACGCTCTTGCCTTTGCGCCGGTCACCCTGGGTGGCCTCACTGCGAACCGTAGGCACCATGGTGCCATCCATCTCGGCTATGAATGTCTGCCCCGGCGCGACCGCCTTGGGCAGCCCTTGAGGCAGGCCTCGGCTGCGCTGCTGGATTGTTTGGGCGTGCTCCAGGGTGATCCTTCGGATGGTGCTCTCGGCAATCACGATTCCATAGTGCTCGACCATCTTGTCCATCGCTTGGACGTAAGGCAGGTCCGCTCCCAGATCGGTCAGTGTGCGCTGCAAGCGCCGCGAGCAGCCCCTGGCGCTGACACCCGCGCTTTGGGCAAAAGGGCGTATTCTTTTGGTGGCGCTGCGGTATTGCGGCTCCTGCACACTTATTTCGCCAAAGGTGGTGTGCCAGTGGAGTTTTTTTTACCCTCACGGTGCGCCCGCCCGCTTTGGCGTACTTCTTGTTCGGTGTGGTGCACTTGGCCCAGCGCCCAGCTTTGCATGGCCTCCTGGCCCAGACGGCGCATCTCCTCGATCAGCCGATCCTCCGCATCGTCGGCTCGTTTGAGATCCCCCTTGCTGTCCTGCACCACCGCCAGCAACGCAGCCACCCGGCTCCTGATTTTCGGATGTCGCTGCAACCCTCGAAGAATCTCTTCATCACTGAGCTTGGTCGATTCCATCGCATCGGGCCTTTCCGCTGAGTTGGGTTATGCCCCAACTCTACGACACATCACTTTGAATCGCACCCGTTGGCTACGGCAAAACACATCCCTGAGCGCAGCTCGTCACGACTCGACGAGAGCGCAATAAAAAAGGGGCTGCAGTTAATCTGAGCCCCTTGATTGTGCTTGACTAGTTCAGCCTTTAATCAAGAACTGTTCCTTGTCCTTACCTTTCATCCATTTTGGTGCAAGTCCACGACCACTCCATGAACCACCAGAAATTGGGTCATGGTACTTGGCTGCTACCTTGCTCATTTTAGTCCGCGATTTCACTGCTTTTACCCCATTGCCGAATACATCTTTTTGAGTAAGTTTGTGCTCATCTATCAAAGCACGAACTTTGCTGATTGCATCAGACAGTGCATGCGTACGAGCAGCCTCGATCTGTAACTCGATCGCTTCTTTTTGCGCCATCAGTTCTTGTATTGTTGCCATATTTCCCTTATGTTTTGATGAGTGAACCGAACGCCATTGTACACCAAATTTGACTGACTTTTGTGATCTCGACACTTAGTGGGGTCGTAGGTTGGTAGGTTGGCTATGGCCGAGTCTACCAACCCCCAACTGCATAGACGGTGAATTCTCTTTGGCGTCAAGACGGGAATCGGCCATCTTTTACGGCAAGCAG
>CAIODE010000274.1 GCA_903856875.1 uncultured Burkholderiales bacterium | reverse complement strand
AGGGCTTGGTTAAAACCCATTTGGCTCAGATGGCAAGCAAGCCCTCAGAGTTTGTCCAAGGCGCAGCAATTGAAGTTGACCCAAACCTTAGAGAAAAGCTTCACGGGACAAGATACTGGCGAAGAGCGTGATTGGTTGGCGCTCATTGAGTCGGCGCAAAAAAGCAACCCACGCGAACCGCTTTTGCAATTTTTAGCGGGACGCCTGTGCCAAAAAAGGCAATTGTGGGGCAAGGCTCAGTTGCTTCTTTCTCAAGCTGTACCTGCGCTAGAGGATCCTGTCATCCGCAGACAAGCTTGGCGATCCTTGGCAGAGCTTGCCGAACAACGTGAAGATTTGCCGGCAGCTGTAGCGGCCTTGAAGAAGGCGGCAATGGAATAAAAAAAGGGACCCGAAGGTCCCTTTTGGGTAGAAGCAAGAACCTCAGGCTCTGTGCATCTCGTGGCCACTTGCTGCCACTTCCTGCCATTAGAAAGGCAGCTTCATGTCGCTTAAGTCTTTGCGAGTTTCCACCAAGACCAAAGGTCCTTCGTCAACAACCACTGCAGGCGGTCGAACACGAGGGACATGAACGGCTTTGGGTTCGGCCGCAATGGCCGCTTGAACTTGTGCAATTTTTTCCGGATCAGAATTGACCCACTGCAAACCAGAGCCTTCTGCGACTTGTACGAGGCTTGCCATGGGCAATTCGTAGGCTTGCACTTTGGGCAAACCTGCAGATGGCACCGCAGTTGGCGTAGGGGCTGCTACTGGCGCTGGGGAAGCAACTGGCGGCTCTGCTTTGCTTGTTGATTCTGCGGGTGCAGCGGTACTTGCCGCACGGTCAAAGTAGGAGCGGGCCACAGGTGCTTCTTCTTGGGCTGGCACTTCTTGAGAAGCCTGATCAGTTTGCAAACTCTCAGAAGTGTTGCCGTCGTTGTTGCGTTCTCTGCGGTCACGTCCATAACGATCACGCGAGCGGCGTTCTCTGCGTTCTGGCGTTCCATTGGCACTGTCTTGACGCTCTTCACCTTGAGCGGCTGTGTCTGAGCCGCCATTGGCTTGGCTGTCATTGTTGTAGTTCAACTCAGCTTGGGCTGGCCCTAGATTCTCTGTGTTTTCAGAAGCGTTACTTTGTCGACCAGTGTCATTGTTGCGACGCTCACCACCGCGATCGCCACGTTCTCTGCGGCCTTCGCCGCGCTCGCGTCTGCCTTCTCCGCGAGGTGCTCTTTCTGAGCGAGCCTCATTGCGCGTGTCAGCCTGGCTTGAATCAGTGACTTCAGCATTGACATTTTGAGTGTCGACAGCATTGTTGCCATTGGGGTTGGCGCTTTCACGGCGTTCGCCGCGCTCAGTTCGCTCACCCCGTTGACCATTGCGATCGCCGCGTTCTACACCTCGGCGGTTACCGCCATTTTCGCGCGGAGCGCGTGTTTCAGTGTTCTCATTGCGCTCGGTTGCGCCTTCAGGGCGTTCACCGCGATCATTGCGCTCGCCACGACGGCCGCCACGGCCACCGCGTCCACCCCGGCGATCGCCGTTGCGGTCGCCGCGATCATTGCGCTCGCCATCTTTCGCTGTGCGTTCGCCACGCTTGCCCACATTTTTGGCGGGCTCTTCTTTGGTTTCTGTCGTACCGCCAAACAAGCGCTTCAGCCAAGCAAAGAAACCGCCTGAGCTTTCAGTTTTCGCAGCGGCTTGGCTTGATTTGGTTGGCGCTGGCTTGGTAGATTCAGCCTTCGGCAAGGATGCTGGCGCAGGCGCGTCAGGCAACACGCCTTTGATGACCGGTGTTTGGCGGTTGGTGGGCTCTTGCGAGCGACGCGTTACAGTGGTGGGATCTTCCACCAATTCCGCCATGGTGTAGCTGGCTTCAATGTTGTCCAAGCGAGGGTCGTCGTGCTTCAAACGCTCTAGCTTGTAGTGAGGCGTTTCCAAAGACTTGTTGGGAACCAGCAGCACATTGATGCGCTGTTTCAATTCAATCTTGGCAATTTCTGGACGCTTTTCGTTCAACAAGAAAGAGGCCACTTCCACAGGCACTTGTGCGTGCACTGCAGCAGTGTTGTCCTTCATGGACTCTTCTTGGATGATGCGCAAAATTTGCAAAGCCGAGCTCTCTGTGTCGCGCACATGGCCGGAGCCGCCGCAACGAGGGCAAGGAATGGAAGAGCCTTCGGCAAGCGCAGGCTTCAAACGTTGGCGGCTCATTTCCAGCAAACCAAACTTGCTGATGGAACCAAACTGAACGCGTGCGCGGTCTTGACGCAAGGCATCGCGCAAACGGTTTTCAACATCACGGCGGTTGCGCGACTCTTCCATGTCAATGAAGTCAATGACGATCAGGCCACCCAAATCGCGCAAGCGCATTTGGCGGGCGACTTCATCGGCTGCTTCAAGGTTGGTGCGAGTCGCGGTTTCTTCAATGTCGCCGCCTTTGATGGCGCGTGCAGAGTTGACGTCAACCGACACCAAGGCTTCGGTGTGGTCAATCACGATGGCGCCGCCAGATGGCAATTGCACCGTGCGGGCATAAGCCGATTCAATTTGGTGCTCAATCTGGAAACGGCTGAACAAGGGCGCATCGTCGCGGTAACGTTTCACACGAGGTGCAAACTCGGGCATGACATGGCTCATGAACTGCTGAGCTTGATCGTAGATGTCGTCGGTGTCGATCAGGATGTCGCCGATGTCACTGTTGAAGTAATCGCGAATGGCACGAATGACCAAGCTGGATTCTTGGTAAATGAGGAAGGCGCCTTTGGCACCTTGGGTGGCGCCGTCAATGGCGGTCCATAACTTGAGCAAATAGTTTAAGTCCCATTGCAATTCAGGCGCGCTGCGACCGATGCCTGCGGTGCGGGCAATGATGGACATCCCTTTGGGATACTCCAACTGATCCATGGCTTCTTTAAGTTCAGCACGGTCGTCGCCTTCGATGCGGCGACTGACGCCACCACCACGAGGGTTGTTGGGCATGAGGACCACATAGCGTCCAGCTAAGCTGATGAAGGTGGTGAGGGCGGCGCCCTTGTTGCCACGTTCTTCTTTTTCCACTTGCACCAAAAGCTCTTGGCCTTCGCGAATCACATCGTTGATGCGAGCTTGGCTAACAGGTACGCCTTCTGCGAAATATTGGCGGGAGATTTCTTTGAAAGGCAGAAAGCCGTGGCGCTCTTCGCCGTAGTCGACAAAGCAGGCTTCAAGAGAGGGCTCGACGCGCGTGACAACAGCTTTATAGATGTTGCCTTTGCGCTGTTCGCGGCCTTCAATTTCAATTTCGTAGTCTAGGAGCTTTTGTCCATCGACGATGGCCAAGCGGCGTTCTTCAGCCTGCGTGGCGTTGATCAGCATCCGTTTCATGATGCGTCCCTTCTTTTCAATGTGTCAGCAAAACAAACCCCGCCATATGTGGCGTTGGGGTCGGATCACCTGTTTAACAACCAGCTCTTAAGGAGCCAACGGTGCCGAGACTGACGTTCGAAACGAAGGGAATTGCCAAAAGATTCCGACATTCATGGGCGCAAATTTGTCGCTGGAATGTGGAAAGGGGCGCGTGGAAGATTCGAGGTTGTGAGCGCGCGCAGGCATTAGTGTCTCGAGCGGCGCAAACAGCCACTGCAAGAAAGACAGCAAAGATCCAAACAACACACTCATTTCGATTCAATCCGTTCAGTAGCTGAGAAGCTGCTGAATAAAAATATTCCGTATCTGGGTTTCAAAGCATCGGTCCAACCAAAAAACTGATTTGCCACTGTTGGCCCTGGCCTTCAGTCTGCAGATTTCGCTCATGGCGGCATCGAACTTACGGCGCTTGTTGGTGGAGAGTGAACTAAACTCCTGTCATCAGGAATTCATTTCCATTCAAATCAACCACTTACAGCACAACGCCGGTGAATCGCATTATAGGGCCTCAAGCCACACATTCGGACATTTCTGCGGTCACATATCCGGCTGTGGAGGTCAAATGGCTCACTGTGGACGAGGAGTCGGCCGGTCAGCGCTTGGACAATTTCCTCATTCGGCATCTCAAAGGTGTCCCTAAGACGCACGTTTATCGAATCATTCGAAGTGGTGAAGTGCGAGTGAACAAGGGGCGCGCCTCTGCAGATACACGCATTGAAACAGGTGATTTTGTTCGGCTTCCACCTGTGAGAATTTCGGACAAGGTCGCTGAAAAGGCGGCCAGACCAGCGCCGGGCAGAGAATTCCCCCTGTTGTTAGAAGACGACGCTTTGATGGCCATCGACAAACCGGCGGGTGTCGCCGTGCATGGGGGCTCCGGTGTCAGTTTTGGGGTGATTGAACAGCTGAGGCAGGCCAGGCCCTTGGCGAAGCTGCTCGAATTGGTACACCGACTGGACCGTGAAACAAGTGGTATTTTATTGGTGGCCAAGAAAAGAAGTGCCCTCAAGCACCTTCAAGACCAATTCAGGGAGCGGGAAACTGGTAAAACTTACCTTGCCTTGGTGCAAGGCAGCTGGCCTGAAAAGTTAAAGGTCATTGACAGTGCGCTTCACAAATTCCTTTTGCCAGATGGCGAGCGTCGTGTGAAGATCACATCCAACGAGGACCCCGATGGCATGCGGTCCATCACCTTGGTCAAGGTGGCTGAGCGCTTGAAGGGATGCACCTTGCTCGAGGTCACTATCAAAACGGGCCGGACCCATCAAATCAGGGTGCATTTGGCCTCGCAAGGGCACCCCATAGCCGGGGACGATAAGTACGGAGATTTCGAATGGAACAAGTCGCTTCAAAAACAGGGCCTGAAGCGCATGTTTTTGCATGCTTGGCGGCTACAGTTCACGCATCCTGCTACCAGTAAGCGAGTCGAGCTGAAATCAAACCTGCCGCCTGAACTTCAACTGTATGTCAATCATGCCAAGTCAAAATCCAAATCTGCGCCCTCGTCAGTTTGACCTGATCGCCTTCGATTGGGATGGGACGCTGTTTGATTCCACCGCCATTATCACGCGTTGCATTCAGCGTTCCGTGGTCGATGTCGGCGGGCAAGAGCCCAGCAAAGAAGCCGCGTCTTATGTCATAGGGTTGGGATTGATGCAAGCACTGGCGCACGCTGCACCTGATGTACCTGTTGATAAATACCCAGAACTTGGACTGCGCTATCGACATCACTACATGGCGCATCAAAACGACATTGTTCTTTTTGACGGCGTCTTGCCCATTCTGGCCGAATTGAAATCGAGACACCATTGGTTAACGGTGGCCACAGGCAAGAGCCGCAAGGGATTGAACGAAGCCTTCCATGACGTTGACTTAAAGGGCATGTTTGATGGCTCACGCACGGCAGATGAAACAGCTGGCAAGCCCAGCCCTCTGATGTTGCATCAATTGATGCGGGAGTTTGGTGTGGAAGCTGAGCGCACATTGATGATTGGCGATACCACCCACGATTTGCAAATGGCTTTGAATGCGGGATGTGCCAGTGTCGGGGTCAGTTATGGCGCTCACGAGCCTGACGCTTTCTACGATTTGAAGCCTAAGTTCATTGCGCATTCTGTGTCAGAACTTCGCCTCTGGTTGCTTGAAAATGCTTGAGAACGCCGCTATTCCTTTGTGCAATTCAAATGAACTGACCGATGGTGGCTTGGCAGTTCCTTTCGATGTGATTTATGGCGGCCAAACATGCAGGGCATTTGCCATCCGTTTTAAAGGCGTGGTTCATGCTTACTTGAACCGTTGCAGCCATGTGGCCATGGAAATGGACTTCCAACCCAACCGCTTTT